>JBDTEB010000194.1:0-4670 GCA_039922795.1 Chitinophagaceae bacterium | reverse complement strand
AGCATTTCAGTCGACGACCCGACACTCAATTGAGGTTTGTCACCAAATTCGATGCTGTGGAACCTTTGCTTTCTATACCTCACAACGGCCGAACCCGTTGCCGGCTGAGCTTAAATGCAGAGATGATTTCAAAGAGGCTTGAGGGTGGAACATCGTCTCTGCAAAAAAGAATGACAGCTCTTCGCCGCCTTGCCTTGCCAGTTGAAAGAGACGGTGGCGATTATCCAATCGGTGTTGTTCTTGCGCCCATAATGCCCCTTCCCGGATGGCAGGATATGTATGGTCAGATGCTTGATCAACTGTCTCATCAACTTGACTTTCCCTGCGACCTGACCTTTGAATTGATCACCCATCGATTTACGCCGGGCTCGAAAGCTGTGCTAACGGAATGGTATCCAAACACTATGCTCGATATGACGGAAGAAAACCGTGCAGTGAAGCGGAACAAATTCGGCGGATCGAAATATGTATATCAACCAACGCAGATGAAAGAATTGAAAGGTTATTTTGAGCGCGAGATCGGATCAAGGTTTCCGGCCGCAAAGATCTTGTATTGGACTTAATAACGATTTAATGCCAACTGGCTATTCATCAGAACGAAGCGCCCGCTGCTGCTTATCAGCCATGAAATTGACCAGTTTATCAATCATAACGCATCCTTCACAATACTTCCTTTCTCTTTTATACTTTTTTGTACAGATTCATTCGTAACTTCGCCATCCGATCTGAAATAGATCTACAAAAGGAAAGTTATGAATGAAGAGTTGGGCACAATTGAGAGAACCGTTTTGAGTGATTATAAATATGGTTTCGTTTCCGACATTGAATCCGATGACGCCCCGATGGGCCTCGATGAAGACACGGTAAGGTTCATTTCTGCAAAAAAGAATGAGCCCAAATGGATGTTGGACTGGCGTCTAAAAGCTTACAACCACTGGCTGAAAATGGAGGAACCTACCTGGGCCAATATCAGCTATCCCCGCATCAATTACCAGGATATCATTTACTATTCGGCTCCAAAGCAAAAGGTCAATCTAAACAATCTCGACGAAATAGATCCTGAACTGAGAAGGACTTTCGAAAAACTCGGCATCTCCCTCGACGAACAAAAGCGATTAAGCGGGGTAGCTGTCGACGCCGTTATTGACAGCGTTTCCATCGGTACCACTTTCAAGGCACAACTTGGCGAACTGGGGATTATCTTCTGCTCGATGAGCGAGGCTATCCAGGAACATCCGGAACTGATCAGGAAATACCTGGGATCAGTTGTCCCCATTACCGATAATTATTTTGCCGCTTTGAACGCTGCTGTGTTCAGCGACGGCTCATTCTGCTATATCCCAAAAGGCGTTCGCTGCCCGATGGAACTTTCTACTTATTTCCGCATCAATGCTGAAAATACAGGACAATTTGAACGCACATTAATTGTAGCCGAAGATGACAGTTATGTCAGCTACCTTGAAGGTTGCACGGCCCCCATGCGAGATGAAAATCAGCTGCACGCCGCTGTTGTAGAACTTATCGCTCAGGATCACGCCGAGATCAAATATTCAACCGTTCAAAACTGGTATCCGGGTGATAAGGATGGCAAGGGCGGCATTTACAACTTCGTTACCAAGCGTGGCATCTGCCAGGGGAATAGTTCAAAGATTTCCTGGACGCAGGTGGAAACCGGGTCATCGATAACCTGGAAATATCCCGGTGTTATCCTTAAAGGTGATAATTCAATAGGAGAATTTTATTCCGTGGCCGTAACCAATAACCACCAGCAGGCTGACACCGGAACGAAAATGCTGCACCTTGGAAAAAACACTAAAAGTCGCATCGTTTCCAAAGGCATCTCCGCAGGGTTCAGTCAGAATAGTTATCGGGGATTGGTTCACGTTAGTAAGAAAGCCGATAATGCGCGTAATTTTTCCCAGTGCGATTCTTTGTTGCTGGGTGATAAATGCGGAGCACATACTTTTCCTTATATAGAAGTAAGAAATCACACCGGCATCGTTGAGCACGAAGCCACCACCTCCAAGATTGGAGAGGATCAGATCTTTTTTTGCAACCAGCGGGGTATCGATACCGAAACAGCAGTGGCATTGATCGTCAACGGTTTTGCCCGGGAAGTGATGAATCAGCTGCCCATGGAATTTGCCGTGGAAGCCCAGAAGTTACTGGCTATCAGTCTCGAGGGAAGTGTAGGATAAATAAAAATTGCTAATTATAGTTTATGTTGAGAATTCACAATCTGCATGCAGAGATCGAAGGAAAGAAAATTCTGAAAGGAATTAATCTTGAAATAAAACCAGGAGAGGTTCATGCCATCATGGGACCGAATGGTTCGGGAAAAAGCACCCTTGCTTCAGTGCTGGCAGGAAGAAAAGAATATGAGGTGACAGAGGGTACCGTTGAATTTATGGGTAAGGATCTCCTGGAATTTTCCCCGGAGGCCAGGGCCGGTGAGGGGCTGTTTCTCGCCTTCCAGTACCCTATTGAAATACCGGGATTAAGCACCATTAATTTTATAAAGACAGCAGTGAATGAAGTGAGAAAATATCGTGGCGAAGGTCCGCTGGATGCCGTTCGTTTTCTGCAGATGATGAAAGAAAAGATGGCACTTACAGAGATCGATAAGGCACTGCTAAGCCGCTCACTTAATGAAGGATTTTCCGGCGGAGAGAAAAAGAGAAACGAGATCTTCCAAATGGCGATGCTCCAGCCAAAACTGGCCATCCTCGACGAAACAGATTCCGGGCTCGACATTGACGCCATCCGCATCGTGGCAAATGGTGTAAATAAATTGCGCACTAAAGACAATGCGGTGCTCGCAGTAACTCACTATCAGCGTTTGCTGGATTATATCATTCCCGATTTCGTTCACGTTTTATATAATGGAAGAATCGTAAAATCCGGTCCAAAAGAACTCGCTCTCGAACTGGAAGAAAGAGGATATGATTTCATCAAAAATGAGATCAGCGAAGCAGCAGAAGCATAGGGCGGTAATAAACAATTATAATGAGCACCATCGAAAATATAAAAGAACGGTTTGCCGATCTGCAAAAGACCAGGGAAGATGCAGCTCTCGCAATGGTTCGCAACAAAGCCATCGTAGCGTTTAACCAATGGGGTATCCCGACCGTGAAGCACGAAGAGTGGAAATACACCAGGATCAGCGCGATATTCAATACCGATTTTGATTTTCCGCTTTCACATACCAACACATTTTTTAACGCTGCAGATCTCGATAGCGTGCGCCTTCCGGGTTACAAGGATGCCAATGAACTGGTATTTATTGACGGCATTTTCTCATCCCGTTTTTCGGTTATTCGTTCGGGTGAGTTGGTTGTTCTTTCACTTGCCGCGGCGGCTGAAGGGGAATTCGCGGGTATCGTTGCGAAATATTTCGGCGACAGCGCAAATTATCTCAAGGATGGCATCAACGCATTAAATACTGCATTGGAAGCCGGGGGAATATTTGTACACGTGAAGAATGGCCAGGTGACTGAACATCCTGTATATATTTACAACGTTACCGACGCCAGGAGCGGGAATGTATTGTCGCAGCCGCGCAGCCTTTTTCACGTTGGCGAAAATGCACAGATAAAGATCGCCGAGACGTATGTTACTCTGGGCACCGGCGAAAGTTTGAGCAACCAGGTAATGGAAATCATAGTGGAAAAAGATGCCTATCTCGAGCACTATAAAATTCAGAACGACGCAAGCCACACCAACCAGGTAAGCACCACGCATATCAGGCAGGTGGGCAAGAGTCTTATCCATAACGTGGTGATCACATTGAATGGAAATATCGTGCGCAATAACATAAACGTGATCATGGATGCCGAAAGGTGTGAAGCTCATCTTTATGGTCTTTACCTGCAGAAGGGAAAAAGTCATGTAGACAATCACACCATCGTTGACAATGTAAAGCCGAATTGTTACAGCAATGAGTTATACAAAGGCATACTTGATGATGAGGCCAGTGGAGTGTTTAACGGAAAGATTTTCGTGCGCCCGCAGGCTCAGAAAACCAATGCCTATCAGTCAAATAAAAACATCCTCCTTTCTGCGAACGCAAGTGTGAATACAAAACCTCAGCTGGAGATCCTGGCTGACGATGTAAAATGTTCTCATGGATGCACCGTAGGCAGGCTTAATGAAGAAGGATTGTTTTACCTGCAATCTAGGGGCATCCGTGAAGAAACAGCAAGAGCGCTATTGCTTAACGCATACGCCATCGATATTCTCGAACACATTAAACTGGAGCCGATCCATGCATTTGTTGACCGGCTGATTTCCGAAAGACTAGAATTGGCCTGAAATGATAGAAACCGCAACCATCGAAAAGAGGCTGGATGTTGAAGCGATTCGCAGTCAGTTTCCGATCCTCCACCGCCAGGTAAAAGGCAAGCCGCTTGTTTATTTTGACAATGCGGCCACTTCGCAGAAGCCTCAGGTAGTGCTTGATGCCCTGATGGAATATTACACCGGTTATAATGCCAATGTTCATCGTGGCATTCATACCCTCGCTGAAGAAGCAACTGCAGCGTTTGAGGCTACCCGTGATACTGCGCAGGCTTTTATTCATGCGGGTTCGAGAGAGCAGGTAGTATTCACAAAAGGTACAACGGAAAGCATCAACCTGGTTGCATACACCTGGGGCAGGCAGAATATAAAAG
>JBDTEB010000193.1:0-11028 GCA_039922795.1 Chitinophagaceae bacterium | reverse complement strand
GCGTTATCCAGGGAAAGCAACAAAAATAAAAAGAGATATCTGCGCATAGTCAATGAATGAAAGATCATTTTTTTGTTGTAGAAGAACCGGTACTATACAGCTGGTTGAATAATAATTTAAAAGTGCTGTGTGCCTGGCCACGGAAAGTAATATCCGGACCGAAGGCAAACAATTTTCCTTTTCCCACTGGAGCTACAAAAGCAGCTATACCATCTTTTAGATATGATTGCCCAAACGCCCACCCGCTGCGAAGTGGCTTGTCTGAAGAGAACCACGCCAATGGCGTGATTGCGCCTGTACTGCTCGCTGCATCTACTTTAAAAACAGGGCTGTTATCGAAATTGACATCGCCTTCGGCCGGCATTCCCCACAAAGATTCCTGCGTAGTATCGTAAGACACTTTGAGGATACTACCCGGGATAAAATATTTTGTTCCCGGAAGGGGTCTGTCTGTACCGTTTGGTCCTTTCTCAACAAGGAAATTCGTTACTGGTAATTTGAGGTGATAGGCCAGACTGGTTGCAGATCCAATAGTCAGGACGCTGCCCCCATCTTCCATAAATTTTTTCAGTTGCCTGATCGAGGTATCGGCGGTAAGCCTTCCCAGCCAGGGACGGAATTCGGCGGGGACATCTTCTTCCCGCGATCCACCGCCAAACCCGCCACCACCTCTTCCGCCGCCGCCCGCAGCCAGGCGTGGCACAGCAGGTATAGAGCCTGCCACAAAAATAAGCACGTCGTATTTTTTCTTCAGGTCACCCGCATCAATCTCTTTCGGATAAATCACTGTGAAAGGAAAATGGTATTGTTCAAGGATCCAGCGAATCCAGCCTGAAGCAATCGAACCACCGTAAGTATCCCATAGTCCGATTCGCAAAGGAGTTAGTTTGCCGAGACCGGCAGGGCGTTTGGCTGCAGGGGTTATTTCGATCCCAGCAGAAGCATTTGATTTGGCAAGGGAAGCTGCTGCTGCAGATCCGGCAGGAACAAAAAATGTGCCTTGTGGATCAGATGTTGTGCCCTTTGAAACGCGAAAAACACCAACACCCGCCTTAACCAGGTCGTTGACGGCGGTAAAAGAATTATTGGCGTATGTGGATACCAGGTAGCCGGCCTTTCCTGCGGCAGGAACGGGATGCAGTTCCGGTGCGATCACCTGGCCGAAAGGCAATTCCTGGAAGGGACCGGTGAAGTCTTCCAGAACCCTGTCGAACTGCACACCCATTTGATAAGCAAGCGTCCATCCTGCTGCATCGTAAGGCCTGATCGGAGGTCCACCAGGGTATTGGAAATCATTGGGATGATCCTGTGGTTCAAACATGTCAAGAATGTGCGGCCGGAAGGCCTGCGCTGTTTTGATCACATAAGATCCTGCCGGATACTTCTTGCCGTTGACGGTAAAATCAGCAGTTGACTTATTTACAAAGATGCCCGCTTTGATCAGGGCATTCAGGAATTTTATCGACGTCTCTAAATCTTTCTGATCGGCTGTAATGATGTAACCGCGTGGATCACGGAGGGTTGGATTTTTTAACACCGCGTCAAAATACTTCAGGGGCATACCTCTCAGAGCAGCCTGGAAACGGATTGATTCATCTGATGCATCATCTGCATTGACAGCTGCCGGTGCACGCTGGTCTTTCTGATAAAGCGCCTTGATCGAATCCGCACGTTTTGGAGAAAGAGTCCAGTAATCATGACTTCCGCGTTCGATTGAATTCTTCCCCATGCGGTACATATTGAGGAGTACCTGGTCACGCTGCCGGGCGGCATAGTCAAGCACGGCATAATTTAGCGATACGGAATAATCTATCGACTGCCTGAAATGCCATTGCTGCGGGGTAACCGGGTTTGGCGTTGCTCCGTTCGGCACCAGCCTGTCCGGAACCAGTGGCACAGAAGAAGGCGTAGGATTACCGATAATTTCAGTTAGCAGGCCGACCATATTGTGAAACTGCGTAGTTGTGCGCAGGCCTCCATTATACCAGGTAGAGAAGGTAGAACCTGTCAAACGGGTAAGCCCTGGTTTGTTTTCAAAATTCAGGCGGTTATACATGGCGGCACCCAGGGCATCAATGCTGGTGATCATCAAAGGATCGAAGACGTAATTAAACGGATCACGATATGGAGGTCCTGCGACAACGGAACCTGCAGGACCCGCCTGGTGGTGGTTGTACATAATCTGCGGCATCCATTCAATGAACATCTGCCTGTTGAGATTATTGGTCTCCTTCATGTTCATCATATAATAATCCCGGTTATCATCATGACCAATATATTTCTGGTATAGGCGCGGAATATTCATATTTCGTTTAAGGGTATCCGTTGGTGTCATGTACCAGTTGGATACGAGTTCCTGTCCATCAGGATTTGCCTGGTTGAAAAGGATGATCACGTTATCGAGGATTCGCATGGTTTCAGGATCCTTGCGACTGGCAAACTGCCAGGTCGTTTCGATCAGCTGTTGCATTCCCACGACTTCGTTGGAATGGATACCACCATCGATCCATACTACCGCTTTGCCTTCATTGGCCAATGCTTTTGCCTGTTCTTCGCTGATGCCGCGGGCAAGGGCCATTTTCTGCGAGATATCTTTGTAATGGTCGAGTTTCCTGATGTTCTCAGGCGAAGAAAGGATCACCATCCGGTGCGGTCGTCCCTCTTCGGTAACACCGATGTCAACCATTTTTATTCTGTCGGATGAGGCCGCCAGCTTTTGGAAGTAGGCGTCCATCTTCGTAAAATTTGCGAGCTGGTAATCGTCTCCGATATTGAAACCGAAAAATTCTTTTGGTGAGGGCAGATTCTGGGCGCTGGCAAAAGAAGCGAGCAGCAAAAAAAATCCAGAAAAAAACACAGAAAATTTGCGCATAGTCTGAAAAAACATTTGTGTGATTACCGTGAGGAAATGGAATGAAAGATGTAATCCGCAGTACGAAACATTGCGGAAGTATTATAGATGAATCAAAAATAGCAAAATTCAGTTACTGGCAATCGACACCAGAACATTGAAAACGATATTATCAAATCGTTGATAGTCAAAGTTGATCAAAGCGCCGCTCTCGGGCATTTGTAGTTTCTTTGCAAAATGGCAGGCATCTACATCCATATTCCTTTTTGCAGGAAAGCTTGTCACTACTGCAACTTTCACTTCTCCACTTCCTTACAATTACAGTCGGAGATGGTCGGTTCCATCCTCGAAGAAATTGCTCTGAGAAGGTCATACCTGGGTGGTGACAGGGTCGAGACGATTTATTTCGGTGGAGGCACACCATCATTGCTAAGCCCGGAAGAACTTAAAGCCATCCTTGGAAAACTGGGTCAAACATTTGAAATCGCCGCTGATGCCGAGATCACTTTTGAAGCAAATCCTGACGACATTACTCCTGCCAAACTGGATGACTGGAGAGCTGCGGGAATAAACCGGCTAAGTATTGGTGTGCAATCATTTTTTGACGAAGATCTTCGCTGGATGAACAGGGCTCACGGTGCCGCACAGTCGCTGCAGTGCCTGCAGGATGCAGAGGCGGCCGGGTTTTACAACCTGAATATCGATCTGATCTATGGTGGTCCCGGGATGACGGATGAGAAATGGGCGTATAATGTGCAACAGGCGATTGAACAGAATATTCCGCATCTTTCCTGTTATGCCCTCACCGTAGAACCCGCGACAGCACTCGATAAAATGATAAAAAAACACCAGGTTGATGATGTGGATCCTGAGCGCCAGGCAAGCCAGTTTCTCTATTTGTCCGAGACCCTTTCCCTTGCCGGATATGAACATTATGAAATTTCCAATTTCTCAAAACCCGGCATGAGGAGCAGGCACAATACTTCCTATTGGCAGGGTAAGCATTACCTGGGAATTGGTGCTTCGGCACATTCATTTAACGGGGTTTCGAGGCAATGGAACATCGCTAATAATGTGCAGTATATCAAATCGATCACCGGTGGCCTGGTGCCATTTGAGATAGAAATGCTCACCCTCGCACAACAGAAGAATGAGTATATCATGACGGCGCTGCGTACGATGGAGGGGATCAGTCTCACACAGGTGAGGGATTGGTTTGGGGAAGAGGAGGTTGAGCGGATAGTTGAAATTGCTTCGAGTTTCGTATACGATGGAAGGCTTTTGATAAAAAATGATTGCATGGTTCTTACCATGTCGGGCCGGCTATTTGCTGATGGAATTGCCAGCGACTTATTTGTATAAGGGGCACCTGCTACAAAAGGCAGATTAAACCAGTGATTCTTCCATTTGCTTAAACCCTTCCGCGGCGGGCAGATGCTCCCAAAGTATGCGATAAACCGTATCAACAATCGGGATCTCGGCCTTTACTTCCTGGTTTAACACATGGATACATTTGCTGGCGTTGAAACCCTCGGCTACCATATTCAACTCCATTTGAGCGGCCCTGATTGAATACCCCTTGCCAATCATATTACCAAAGGTTCTGTTCCGGCTGAACAAGGAATAGCAGGTCACCAGCAAGTCTCCGAGATAAACGGAGGCAGCATAATTGGCGGTTTTTTTCTTTGATTCGTGTTCAGGATTTGCGTGAATGCCTACTTCAATATTTCTAATCCCCACTTTTTTAAGGAACCCGGCCATTTCATCGGCGCTGTTGGCTATGAGAACACTGAGAAAATTATCCCCATAGTCAAGTCCGTGAGCGATGCCGGCGCCAAGTGCATAAATATTTTTCAATACTGCGGCATACTGCACCCCAATGATATCATAATTCACCACGATGTTGAGGTAGTCAGTCTGAAAACATTTTGCAATCTCAAAAGTATCATGATCGGATAAACCGGAAAAAGTGAGATAGGAAAGCTTCTCGGCAGCGACTTCTTCTGCATGACAGGGCCCCATCAGGGTAAAATAATTTTTTAGTTGCAGGTTGAATGTCAACTCCAGGTAATCATTGAGAAGGAGATTATTTTGAGGAAGCATTCCTTTCACTGCCGAAACTACTTTCTTGCCTTCAAAGATTTCCGGACTGAGTTTACCCAGTGTGTCCTGTACAAAGGCAGAAGGAATGGCGATAAGGATGATATCGCTGTCCCATATAACCGAAGCCGCCTCCCTTTGCAGGTTTACCTGCGCGGGATCAAAATATACTGAACTGAGATAATTGGGATTGTGATGTCTCTGATTGATGTGTTTAAAAACAGATTCCGTTCTGATCCACCAGTTTATAGTCTGCCGATTGTCGGTCAGTATCTTGGTTAGTGCAGTGGCCCAGCTACCGCTTCCGATCATTCCAAACTTCATGGTATCCTATTTCTTCACTTCGAATAATTTATCCTTATCCGTAACCTTCACTTTCATCTTGTTTTTTAGCAATTTGCTTACCGTGCCATACGGACCAGTTACAACCAGGTCTCCCTCTTTAAGTCCGCTAAGGATTTCAATGTCGTTAATATCCTGGATATCAGTGCGCACATTTACTTTCTGAACGGTCTGGTCGGGCTTAACCACAAATACCACCTCGTCCAGATCTGCTGAACTGCTATTTTCTTCTTTATCTCCATCGGCACTCCCTGCAGGCGGGTTGGATTGCTTTCTTTTTTCCACTGCCACGTCAGAATTTTTTTCTCTGGTGGTAACCGCGTTAATCGGAATCGAAAGCACATTAACATGACGTTTCGTAAGAATGTCCGCACTTGCGCTCATGCCTGGTCTGAAGGGAAAACCACCTGCTTTTTTCCTATCAACCAGGTCACTATATGATTCAGGGATCAGCCTGATATGTACCTTATAGTTTGTTACATCGTTGGAAGTGGCCAAAGCAGCTGTCGCATTGCTACTGGCGATCTTGGTAACCAGGCCTTTGAATTTCCTGTTGTTATAGGCGTCGATTTCCACTACTGCTGAATCTTCCACGTTAACCTTGGGAACATCGTTTTCGCCTACGTCAACGATCACTTCAATATAATTCATATCAGCAACGCGCATCATTTCGGTACCCGCCATCATTGAATTACCTACTACCCTTTCTCCTTTTTTTACATTAAGCAGGGAGATTACCCCATCCATCGGGGCGAGAACAGCTGTGCGACTAAGATCTTTATTGGCTTTCAGCAGATTAGCCCGGGCGCTGATCACCCCTGCCTGACTGCCTTTGATCATCTGGTTTGAGGCATTGAAGTTGGCCTGTGCGGTGAGATACGCACTTTCCGACTGTTCAAATTCCGACTTGGAAATTACCTGCTCGTCCAGCAAATGTTTCTGCCTGTCATACACCCTTTTGGCCTGGTCCATCGTTGCTTTGATGGCTTCCATCTGGGCGGAGCTGTTAGAAACGGTTGCCTGTTGCTGGTTCACCTGTGCCGCCGCCTGGTCGCGCTGGGTGGTATAGATATCGGCATATATTTTTGCAAGCACCTGGCCTTTTTTCACACTATCGCCTTCCTGGACGCTGAGATCAACAATTTCGCCGGAAATATCCGGACTGACCTTTACCTCGACTTCAGGATAAAGCTTGCCGCTGGCGTTGACTGTTTCGATGATCGTTTTTCTCGATACTTTTTCGGCCGAGACTATGGTCCCTTCATCCTTGCCAAGCATGCCATTCTTCGAGAGCAGGGCCAATGCTCCCAGGAGCACTACCAGCACGATAAAAATCCATATCAGTTTTTTGTTCATATAAGTTCCGTGATTTTCAATTCCGGGGTTAAAAGTTTCTCTTACTCAAGCGACATGCCCTGACCTTTATAAAACTCGAGCAATTTCATTTTAAAGATATAATCATAGCGTGCCAGCAGCAAATCGATCTGCGCCCTGAAGAGATTATTCTGGTTGGTGAGCAGTTCAAAAGAGGTCAGCAGGTTTTCGTCATATCTTTTCTTTGACAAAACGTATGATCTCTGTGCTGTCTGTACTGCTTTACGACTAGCCGCGTTTTTCTGCAATGCCGCTACAGCATTGGTGTAGGCAGTATAAATTTCCTGTTTAAGCGCCTGATTGTCGACTTCCTTCTGCAGTTCGTTGCCTCTCAGCGTGAGTTTCGATCTTTCCCATGCACCCCGGGCCTGATACCCATTTAGCAAAGGTACCCTCAGCGATATGCCGGCGGACTGGCCAAACTGCTGGTTAAGCTGGTCGCCAAAACCCTTCCAGATATCAAAAAAGGGCTTACTTACTGTTTTACCCGTAAATGTTGGAGAAAATACTGGGAAGGTTGATGTGCCGTTTCGGGCATACAACCCGGTGACTTGTTCACCTGAAGGGCTGGAGCCTGGTAGTGAAGTTTGCAATGGCGCAAAAAAGTTGGTGGAAAGGCCTACAAATCCGCCAAAGGAAGGATACATGGCGCCCCTGGCGGCGTCCCGGCTTTTCTCTGCCGCTTTGATATTGAGATCGTTTATTCTTTGCTGGGGAAGATTGGTCAGCGCTAACTGGTAAACCACCTCGGGTTGCAAATCACCGATATTTTCCAGGGGAACCCGGTCTACTTCCGGCGTTTCCACTTCAAAAGGTGCGGCGGCATCCAGTTGAAGAACTGCCTTTAGCTGAAGCAGTTGAAGCTGGGTATTAGATTGAGCGGTGATCAGGGCAGAGCTGTCTGAAGCAAGCTGGGCCTCAATTTCGGCAGCATTAAGCTCTGGCAGCGCTCCCGCATCAATGCGTTTGCGGGTCTGATCAAGTTGTTCACGGGTCAGATTGATCTGCAATTCACTAACCCTCACTTGTTCCTGCGCCTGTAATGCAAGCAGATAGCCATTGGCGACCCGAATGGCAATATCATTTTTCGCTCTTTCTTCTACCGCTTCCGTTGCCGCCTGCTGGTATTTTGACGCCTGAATATTGTTTCTCTGAGAATAAAAATTAAAAATGTTGAAGGCAGACGTGAAACTGAAAGTGGAAGCAAGAGCCTTTGTATTTTCAAAAATACCCGTTGTCGGGTTTTCCCTCCGGCCAAAACTCATATTCCAGTTGTTACTGAACGAGGCTGTCGGGTAAATTCCATATCTCGTCTGGAAGTAGTTGAGTGCGGCCTGCTGAGAACTTATGTTGGCCTGTTTTACGGAAATATTATTTGCGATAGCATACTCCACGGCCCTCCTCAGGCTCCATTTCGTTTGTGCCTGCGCGGAGCAGTAAAACATGGAAAAAATTATTAACAGGAAGATCGGAAAAGTGTAACGCATAGAAGAAATTTATCAAAATAATTATCCGGCCTTTACAGGAATTTCAAATTATGGGTTTAAAAATAGCCATTCGGCGTTAAATAGATTCAAAGAAAATGATGACCGGCTTTTAAAGAAGTATTTTACCAAAGGCGGAGGCAAGGTCTTCGATCAGGTAATCCGCATTTTCGAGCCCCACGTACAGGCGCAACATCCGGTGTTCTGGGTTGCCGGCATTGAATTCCCCCAGTTGCAATGAAGCACATTTCGGGATGATCAAACTCTCGTATCCTCCCCAACTAACTGCAATGAGTATATGTTTAAGGGCCTCACAAAAATTTACGATCTCCTTTTCAGTCCCGGCTTTAAGTATGAATGTCAACAGTCCGCAGGCTCCCGTCATCTGTTTTTTTGCCAGATCATACTGCGGAAATTCAGGATCGAAGGGGTGAATGACTTTCTCAACCTGTGGATGATGTTTCAGGTAGGCCAAAACCGTTTCGGTTGTCGCCGAAATTCTGTTCAGCCTTACCGGCAGGGTACGAAGCCCCCTGATCAGAAGCCATGCATTGAACGGCTGGATGCCGCTTCCGATGTTGGAATATTCGCTGTCGAAAATCTTTTTTATGGTGTCTTTTGATCCGCTCAGCACACCGGCGATCGTGTCACTGTGACCGCTGATAAATTTTGTTGCCGACTGTAATACCAGGTCGATACCCAGTGCTATAGGCTTTTGATATAATGGCGTGCAATAACTATTGTCACAGATTGTGGTGATGTCTTCGGCTTTTGCCAATTCGGCAACTGCTTCCAGGTCCTGGATCGCAAAATCCCATGAGTTAGGTGTCTCGAGGTAGATCAATGCGGTATTGGGAAGAATGGCTCTTTCAAAGTTTTCGATAGCGGTTCCATCAATATATGTAGTGGTTACTCCAAATCTTGGAAGAATAACATCAAACATCCTTTTTGCCCAGGTATAGGGCCTGTCAACAGAAACGATATGATCGCCCGCCTTGACTGACGCCAGCACCGATGCAAATATGGCTGCCGAGCCACTGTTGAAAACGAGACAGTCTTCGGCTTCGTCCAGCGCGGCGAGCTTCTTCCTTAAGATATCTACCGTGGGATTGATGCCGCGGCTGTACAGATACCCTCCCATCTCATCTTCAAAAGCTTTCCTCAGGTCTTCAATCTTGCGGAAGGCAAAATTGCTCGTTTGAATGATTGGTGGTGAAACCGCGTTATAATACTGTTCTCGATATTCTCCAAGCTCATTTATGATAAAGGATTCATCCATTTCTTAATTTGTTGTTGTGCGAGCTCCGGCGGTTCATTTCCCGGCAAGCGATTGTTTTCGGTTATTGATGGTAAGGAAATAAATGATCAAAAAGGCCGCAAATACACAGGTGCCCGTAAGTGCAAGATATGGCGTATTAAAAGCGATGCTGCATCCCACAAAAAGGTAGGCAACGATAAAAATGATGGGCAGAACCGGAAACAGGGGCATGGTATAGATTCCGGTACCATCAAGGTGTTTGGTTTTCTTTCTGAGGATAAAAATTGTCGCAGCCGATGTAGCCATGCCAATTGAATCCAGGAAAATAGTAAAGCCCAGGATCTTGTCAAATGTATTGGCAAAAAAAAGCACGGCCACACAGATTATCGCAAAAGCGGTAAGACTGTTTGTGAGCACGTCTTTCTCTACGTTTCTTTTTTTAAAAGCCGCCGGTAAAATACCATCAACGCTCATCGCGTACATTACACGTGGGTTACTGAGGAGTAGCACATTGACATAGGCCAGCACGGCAAAAAAGAGCAGCAGGGTAAAAAAATATTTTCCTGTTGAACCGAAGAGCCTTTCCGCTACCACTGCGGCGATGCCTGAAGTGGTTTTTAATTCCTCAAAACCGATCAGTTTAATATAGGCAAGTTGTACCAGCAGGTAAAGCGCAATGATGATCAGGATTCCCGAAAAAATGCCTTTTGACATGGTGCGCCTGGGATTTTCTACTTCTTCACCAAAATTTATTGTCTGCTGGTATCCGCCATAGGTAAACGAAACAGAGATCAACGCTATGCCGAAGGATTTAATGTAATCGGCCCACCCGTAAGCATGCGTCGCAGACGCTGTCAACGATGCAGTTTGCACGTATTTTTCGGGGAAGAACAAACCACCGATAAGGGCCAGAATCATACTGATCTTGATGATCATTAATACATTCTGTGTTTTCGAGCTCATGCGTAAACCCGCGAGGTTAATTCCGTAGAATATAATGATTGCGCCCATGGCGATCAGGGCTCTCGTGGTATCTGTCGGACTGCTTGAAAATAATACTTGGGAAATATATTCGCTGCCAATCAGCGCAACCCCTGCAAGTGATGCTGCGTTGGAGACCAGGATAATGCAGTTGATGGCAAAGGCTATGGAAGGATGATAACACTCGGCGAAGATCTTGTAATAACCACCCGTAACCGGGTAGCGCGAGCCGATCTCGGCATAAGTCAGTGCGCCGCAAAGCGCGATAAGTCCGCCGGCAAACCAGGCGGCAAAATAAACTCCTGGAGTGATTGAATCGCGGGCCGAGTTTGATGCGGTGCGAAAAATTCCCATCCCGATTACCAGCCCGACAACGATCATGGTGAGATCAAACAAACTGAGTTTCGGTGCCTTCATAAACGGAAAGATAAAAAATATTGGCTTTACATTTGAAGACAGTTCCACCATGAGTCGACCCATTATTGTGCTATTTATTCTGCTCTTTGCTTTTGAGCATATTTTTGCCCAGATAAATTCAACTGTAGATTCCTCACTGGTTTTGCAGGAGGTTATCGTAAAAGGTTATGAGCAAAACCGCAGGCTTATTGAAACCGGTGCTTCGATAGGGGTGATCAACA
>JBDTEB010000192.1:0-5040 GCA_039922795.1 Chitinophagaceae bacterium | reverse complement strand
ACCATCCCTTCCACCATTTTTGTGTAATAAGCCTGCCGTTTTTTCTGCTGTTCGCCTTCCCCATTCACTATAAAATCATGCACGCCAAAAAAAGAATTCCAACGTATGCCAAGATAGATGCCAGGCTTGATATCATGTTTTCTGCAGGCTTCTGTAAAATCTTTTATAAGATCCCCTTTTCCCTCTTTCCATCGTAACGCTTTCATACAAAATGGATTCACGTCACTTTGATACAAAGCGAATCCTGTTTCGTGTGTTGCGGTAATAATAGCAAATTTTGCTCCTGCTGCTTTTGCTGCCATCACCCACTGTTCCACGTTTAGTTGCTCCGGATTAAAAATATTGTAATCGGCAATGGGCGTAATCCGGTTTGTTGTTTGATTGTATTTTGATGAATCGAACACATGCAGGTCATAGTGAAAAATAAAGCCAAGTTCTGCCCGCTGCCAGGCTAACTGTTGTTTATTGGGAACGGGAATGGTACTGACATTTGATTGGGCCGAAACCCTGAAGCAGATCATCAGCAGTATAAAAAGAAGCTGGAGGTAGCGCTTTTCAATCATACCGATCCAATGAGTGGTGGTCTTTTTTATTTGCAGCATTAAGGCTGTTTGTAAAATCCTATTTCGCTTACCGTTGGATTTAATCTTGAGGATAAAATACGCAGCCTCACTTTACCTGCCGTGACAGGAGCAAACCGTATCAATCTTTTGTAACCCACGGTGGTACCTTCTGCCAACTGCTTCCATTCATTATCGTGCTTGTACTCCAGGATGAAATGTTCTATTCTTTGACCAACGGCAATATTCTCCTGCAAGTCCAGTACATCGAAAGTGATAGGCCTGTTAAAAGAAAAGTCTAAAACAGCGGTAGTGTCACGTGGCCCGGTGGTCCAATAGGTTTGGTAATTATTATCTGTCAGCGCCTTGTTGTTTTTTCCATTGGGCGATTTTATCGTGGCAGTTTTTGCCAGGTTTTTAGAAAACGTCGCATCCCGTAGCATTGTCCATTGCTGCAGACTGCGAACATCGTTTTCATTTATCAAACCCTCTTTATCCGGCGGAATATTCAACAGCAGTACGCTGTTTTTACCTACGGAATTATAATAAATGTCAAGCAGCTTTTCAGGCGATTTCACCTTATCGTCTTCCGCCTTGTGGTAAAACCATCCCGGCCTTATGGATACGTCGGTTTCTGCAGGATACCACACCAGCCCTTTGGCATGGGCAATTTTATCTCGGCTGCCAAGATCGGTGCCGCGCATATCGCCCTGCGGTTTGAAGGCAATGCCCTGCTGCGAGTTTCCGGCCACTTCTGACTGGTTAAGGTTATTTGCCGGCACCACGCTCCATTCGGTGTCGCGGCCATACCCGGTCTCAGTACCTACCCAGCGAACATCCGGCCCCATGATGGCAATGGTAGCCGACGGCTGCAGTTTGCGAATATGGGCATACCAGCGGTCGAAATCATATACCTGTTTTTTGCCATTGGGGCCCTCCCCGTTTGCACCGTCAAACCACACCTCATCAATGCGGCCATAGTTGGTCAGGAGCTCAGTAAGCTGCTCTATAAAAAAGTCGTTGTACGCATCGGTGCCATATACGGTTGCATTACGGTCCCACGGCGAAAGGTAAATGCCGAAGCCGACATTATATTTGTTACAGGCATTGCGAACTTCTTTCACCAAATCGCCGGCGCCATCTTTCCAGGGGCTGCTTTTAACCGAGTGACTGGTTGTTGCGGTTGGCCACAAACAAAACCCATCATGATGTTTTGCGGTAAGAATAACCTGCTTTATACCGGCTTCTTTGGCGGTACGCACCCATTGCCGGGCATCCAGTTGGGCAGGATTAAAAATTTTTGGATCTTCTTTGCCATCACCCCATTCCCTGCCGGTAAAAGTGTTGATCCCAAAATGAAAAAATGCTGTCAGCTCAAGTTGCTGCCAGCGCAATTGGCGTGGTGAAGGCACCACATTGGCTGCCTTGCGAATAATTTCCTGTTGAGTGTCTCCTTCCTGAATGAATGCGAAATTTTTGCCGGAAGATTTTTGCGCGGCAACCTGAAATATCGACAGCAGGCAAATCGCGAATACTATTATTTTAGTCATCTTTTTAATACTTAAATTTTATCGGAAGGACCGGTTTTCCTGTAGCATATTTGTCACTATGTTCCAACTTCCTGCAAATGTTTTCTGTAGCAAGGGCTTTCGCCGCTTGTCCTGACGCAATGTAAAAAAGAAAAAAGTTAGCCCCTTGCGTTTTACACCGGGACTAACTTTTACCTTTTATCGGCTATTTTACAAATTAATGAAAGACTATTGATCAGCTATTGTTTATCCCACCAGATGCGTCCTTTGGTATCGGTAGAAGAAGCGCCGTAAGAGGCATCTTTGGTTTTCTGCGCTTCAACCGCTGTAACAAAATTTTGTTGATTGATGGTGGAAGTCATTTGCAACGCATCTCTGCGTGCAATCAATAGATTGTCACCGCCATCCCAGAGATTCTCAAGATATGCAATGCTGCTGGTGCCTATCAGGCCATTGCTGGTAGAACGAACGTCAGTGAATTGAGGATAGCCTGTACGTTTCCATGTGGCCCAGGCTTCATCTGGAGTCAGCAGATTATTTACCCATTGCTGGGTGTAAATACTAGGCAAACCTGCGTAAGGAATAGTAGCGGCAAATGTGCCCGCTGTAACTGCAGTTGCTCCGGGTACATTTGTAGCAACAGCCATTTGCTTGTACAAGTCAAACGATGCAGCAACCCCTGCCCTGTACCAGTCTTCTGCAGACTTGCCTAACCCGTTGCCGCCTTTGGCCGCTATTTCCGCCATCATAAAACATACATCAGGATATGAAATAAAATAGGTTTTCATTTTGATGGTAGATCCATCGACAAAACTTTCATCATCATACATCAGATCGCGCGATGACAAGGCATTAAATCCTCCAAAACCTCCATTCTTTATAAACAACCTCGACTGAATGGCAGACTGATAACTCAAGGTTTGGTTGCCGTTGGTACCGGTCAGGGGAAAGGTTTTATACCTGTTTCCACCGGCAGCGCCATAGTCAGTATTGCCGGCCGAAGCGGGCGTAGCGTGCTTGCCTGTGTAACGCGTCTGGTTTTCGGGAAGTAATAATGCCGCCTTGGAATCAGGGGTGCCGATATCCTGCACTCTTCTGTACTGTTTTGAATTGGTGCCGAAGTCGTTTTGACGCACCATGAAACTGATGCGTGGGTCGTTTGTCGCTTTCAGGTGCTGCACAAATGGAAATGCCGCATTATAGCTAAACAACAGCACATTGATATCATCCACATTATTGTTCCAGTCACGGGTATTATTTATGGCGAAGGATCCATCATTGGATGACATGATTTTACCGGAGAATGTGCCGGCGATATCACTTAAAACAGCCGTCAGCTGTGATGGATCGCGCTTTTCAAAACGTTGTGCGATTTTAATCCGCAGGCTGTTGGCAAATCCCAGCCATTTGGTATAATCACCGCCGAAAAACATATCCTGATTACCCAGCACAATTTGTGCGGAACCGGAAGCTGCGAGAGCAGTAGCTGCTGCCTTCAGTTTTATTTCAAAAACTTTGTAAAGATCCCAGTTATAATCGTACTGTGGCATTGGGAAAACATCAGGCTGAAAGGCTTCCTTATACGGCAACGCACCGTAAATATCGGCTACCCGCCAGGCCTGAAAAACGTCGATTGTCTGACAAATGGCCCGTAGCCCTTTGTATTTGTCTTTGTCAGCGTCGTTCAGATTATCGATTTTAGTTATTAGCCGGTTCATATCCCTGCCTGTGGCAGAGAAATAATCGTTGTAGAAGGGAAATCCGGGAACAGGGCCCTGTGTTGGTCCCGATCCAGGTTTCCAGTAGGATTTAACCAGCGCGTCCGTACTTGTGCCTTCGGGTACCACATACTGCATCCAGGTCATTGTAGTACCAAACTTCTTCGTAGTTCTGTCTCTGGAATTAATTCCCATGTCGCTAGTTGCCCCGGTAAAAAGATATTCGGGTGCGGCATCGTTTAAGAGGTTGGGATTCGTGTTGAGCTCAATCATGTGTTTTTTGCAGGATTGCGACAAACAGGCAACCGACAGCAAACCAATGATGTATATATTTATTTTCTTCATTGTATTAAATTGAAAATGTATTAGAGTGATACGTTGATTGTTGCGGCGTAATTACGGGCAAAGGGAACGCCACCGGTTATGTACGGACGGAAGGGATCGTTACTTTGCAATGATTCGGGATTTTGGCCGCCAGGCAATGTTTTATACAAGTACCCCAGGTTGCGAACAGACAAGCTAAGTCGCGCACCTTTTAAAAATGTTTTGCCCAGTACCGTGGCGGGCAATTTGTATCCCAGTGTCACCTCCCGCATCATCACCCACGAATTTTTAGCGGTGCTTATGTTGTTTATGCTATTGATGTTGGTACCATAACCAAAAGAATAAATATAATAGGCCGACGCTTTCCAGGGTTCTACCAATCCCTGGTCGTATGCTTCCTTGAAAGTGAGTCCCGCAACGCTCACGCCTGGTCGTACTTTGCTCACCTGACCGTCGGCAAATACCACGTTTGGTAAAGCGCCGTCGTATCTTTTTGAACCGTTGTAAGAGTCTATGCGTTCAACACCACCATGCTCCTGGTCGCGCCATTGCAATGATGCTTCAGGCGTGCCCTGTGCCATGGCATAGTTTAATGCTTCGGAATAAACCCAGCCGCCAAACCTGCCATCAACCTGTGTAAACAACGAGAAATTCTTATAGCGAAGCGTAGCACTTACGCCACCCGTAAGGCTTGGTTCAACCTTTCCGATTTGTGCGGCGCCATCAGCGTCCGTGTTGGATACATATTCGTACAACTGAAAATCTCTTTTATCCAATGCATTGGTATTTACATTACGGCCCGCAACTGTTACCAAAGGAAAACCCGTTTTTGAATCGTGTTTTATGGCAGAGGATGCTGCAGAAGTAAGTATGCCAAAAGCACCACCTTCATAAGCGTACACATTGGCG
>JBDTEB010000191.1:0-6505 GCA_039922795.1 Chitinophagaceae bacterium | reverse complement strand
GAAAAAAATCATTAACGCGCCGCAAAGTGTCAGAAATATAACCACCCTGCGATAATTCTCATCTTTTATTCTGCCCACCACTTTTATTCCCAGAAAAAATCCAATCACCATGGCAGGAAGCAAAACCAGATCAACCTTCAATGTCGCCAACGAAATATTCTTCCATACAAAAACCTGGAAAGGCAATTTAAAAAGATTAATGACCAGGAAGAGCCAGGCGGTTGTTCCGATGAAGCCATTCTTTGGCATTCGCAGTGCGAGGAAGTAGAGATTCGAAAATGCGCCGGCGAGATTGCCCAGCATCGTGGTGAAGCCCGCAGTTAACCCCATCGTACTCACAAAGCCAATATTATGCGGGACGAATAATGTTTTTCTGAATTCCATGATTACTACTATGGCCACAGTGATGAGAATAATTGCCGCCATCAATTTCCGGAAGACAGCCTCATTGAGATCCTTTCCCACTACCACGCCTATTAAAATGCCGACGGCCATCCAGGGCAATAATTTCCAGAACTGCGTCCAGTCGGCATGACGGTGGTAGTATCTTACGGCCATGATATCTGCGATGCAAAGCAATGGAAGTACGATGCCTGTAGATGCCTTGCTGCCAAAGACCAGCGTCATGATGGTGACGTTAAGCATATCGATGCCCTTGATCCCGGATTTGGATAATCCAACGATGAAGGCGTCGATGAGAACGAGCGTCCAGTTGAGTGCCGAGTTGACAAAAAGTTCAGTCATGAAGAACGAAGGTAGTCCCCTCACCATAAAACCCAGTCAAACTCCGCCAGTTCCTGGCGGTTATCCGTATTCTGTCCGCCGGCCGATTTATTGCTCACGCACTCATTCACCCGCCGGCTGAGTTCATTTACTGTTACGGTTCCGCCCTGTTTCAATTGTTCTATCAGACAGGATGTAAACCAGCCATTGCTGATACCACCGCCCTCACCCGCGGATTCGCTACTCTGGGCGGCCGAGATCACGTAGGCGCCATTATTCCGGCGGATATCCACAAAGGCTTCTTTCATAAGTTTGAAAATATCGGTGGAGGAATTGCCGGCAGGGCCATTGTTCTCGACGATATCCAGGATCTGGATACTGCCCGCGCCAGTCTTGTCTTCATCGTTACCCCTCTTGGTGCCAGGAATTCGTCCCGAAATATTACTCACCGTACCATCAGATTCGCCACTGTGACAAGCATCCAGCAAGAGCAGTTTTTTTCGCGCCGGGATGCCATCGAGCAGCGACTCCAGCATCGCATAGGAGACACCGTTAGCCGCGGGATTATTTGCATCGGTAGTGCCGGTGACAAAATAAAAATCATCCGGGTGTGCCGGATCCACCATTCCGTGACCGCTAAAACTGATGATCACGCGATCATCGACCGAAGTCTGCATCAATTGCTTTTTTAACGCAAGAATATTTTCGCGGCTGGCGGCAAAATTCATCAGCGTATCAATCACCATCTCATCGCCGTATTTCGATCGAAATGCAACACTCAGATCACGGACATCCTTTACACAATAACTGAGATCAACAAACGAAGAATGTTCTTTATAGTCATTAATGCCGATGCCGATAAACCAGGTCTTCGGCTTAGCAGGTTGCTGTGGGTTGCAAGTGACATATAATGTTTCTTTCCTGCTGGATAGACCTTTTTCATTCGTACAACTCAGCTCGATCTTGTTCAAACCCTCCCCGAGCGTAACCGACTGATCAATCTCCCGGCGCTTTGTTGGCTGATCGATGGGTCGTCCGTTTATTCCATTGACGGGAACGTCGTTCACATAAATATTGTAGCTGCCAACAGCGAACAGGCTGTCTCTAACCTCGAAGCGCAACCGCAGATTTCTTTCTGTGGTATATGGTGGAACGTGGTCTCGCTGAACATTTATTTCCGGTACCCGTAAAATATCAGCTGCAAGATCCGATTCACTAAACCCGGATTTTTTGATTCTTCCCTGCCAGGCCTTATAGTACTCGGCGATCAGTGCCTGATCCTTATTGCCAATCGCTTTCAACACCTTATCCGGCCTGTTGTATTGCAGATCGAACTGGCTGAAATTATACAGGGTGTTGTCAATCTTGAAATTTAAATAGCGTGCGTCTGTTCTGGCTGACAGGTAATAATAACCCTCTGGCAGAATGATGGCATAATCATGATCCTTGAAAAATACGGTGGTATACATTTCCTTACCATTTGCAAGATCCCAACGCGTGCAGGTTCCGCCCTCTGACCAGGTGAATAATGTTTTGCCATCCCGGCTAAATTGTGCACCGAGTACTGTCCCTGTATTTTCCTTGGTCAGATTGTAGACTGGCCTGCCGTTGCTCCCGTTTATAATTCTTGCCGGGGCCACATGACTGGCCTCCAAAATACAGGCAAATTTCCTGTCGGGACTGAATACCAGCTGCGAGGGTTCCGATATGCTGTCGTTTTTGAAAACTTTTGGCGTACTAAAAACAAAATTGTTTCTCAGGTCCAGGCAATAAAGCAGTCGATCGTTATTTATTACGGGGTCGTCTGTCGTAATTCCTGCCCTGAATTTCATGCCTCCATCGGGCTTCAGGCCGAGCAGGCAATTTGCATCATCGCTCAGTATCGGTCGCATGAGTTTTATCTTGTTTGACAGGGGGGTAACCTGCAGCGTGCTGGATGGCAGGAGGTAATTATATTTACCCCGGTAAATATATCCCTTGAGGTATTTATTATAACTGTATTTCTGGCCTCCACTCGCCAGCATGATTGTATCGATAGCATGTTTACTCTTTATTACCGCGAAGGAGAATTGTACGAGTCCGTCCCATGCCTTGATATTTGACCATCCAAAAACAAGCGGATCATTCACATTGACTTCAGGCCTTCTGAAATACATGTATAGAAATTGCAAATCCGGGTGGTTTATCCCCGTCCCGTAAATGCCGATATCCATATCGACAAGACCACCCGCAATGAGGCTTTGCGATTTGATCCATCCTTCTCTTTCCCGGGTAACCTCGAACGATATTTTTTTAATTACAGAAGGAGTATCGTTATCGACGATCATTAAATGATGAAAGTAAGAATCGCCTGCATCCACAATGCTATACCTGTTGTTTGAAAAATAATGAATGGTATTGATGTTGGTGTTGCCAGTGCTGAAACTGGCGATCCTTCCTGAAGTTTGAGCCGATTGAACACCGTACATATTTTTGGTAACAAAAAAGTACCGGTCATTCTTTGGATCGACATGCATCACCAGCAAGGGATCGAATTTATTTTCCAATTCCCCGAATATTTTCGCTTCGATGGTGCTGACGTCCCAGATGCTGAAATTACCATCATCATAACAGGTGACCAGGTAATGATCATCTTTACTGAACACGATTGCTGTCGGCTTCGCATTTAATTTGCAGGTGCTTACAATTTCATTGGTCCTGTTTCTCACGTACACGGCATAACCGCTGTCTGTCGACGTTACGGCAAAGTATTTCCCGGATAAACTGTATGTCATTTTCGCATTATTTACATCGAAGTCCTGGCCTACACGTACATCATATTGCCAGTTTCCGTCAGGCAGGGCATAGCGTGAAACCCTTCGGTGCACTGGATTTCGCCAGACATCAGTGTTGAGCGTATCATATTGTAAAAGAACTTCACTGTCATCATTGGCAAATGATGCATCAGAAAACTTTATATTCTTTTCCCAAATTTTTATGCCTCTGTTTGTGTCCCAAAGTTCAGTTACATAAGTTGCCTGTCTCATGGTATTGCTGGCTTCCTCGCCATATTCCACCCTTTCAGTATAACGGATGAAATATCTGCCCTGCGGACTGATCAATAACGTCCCCTGTTTATCCAGGTTACTGGTATCACTAAAACTGCTGATCTCTTTATTTTTTATAAAGTCAAACAAGTGATACTTCGTGATAAACGTCTCGCTTTTACCCGGTTTGTTTGTTTGTGCCACTATGATTACACTGTCTGACAAGAACTCTAACAACGGCGATTGAACGAATGTCGTGTCCAGGTATTTATTAATCGTGCAGATAAATTTCCCGCTGATATTATGATAGATAATTATTGGAAAGTCTTTTTTAACGGTTATTACGGGTCGTGGCCCTCCGTAGATCGTCTGGATGTCTTTGGGCTGATGTAAAATTCTGAATTGTCCGTTTGAACTGATCGCCCCATTTGTCCCCGAGTTGAACTGCTTGTCATTGTAATAGAATTTCAGGCTGTCTTTATTCGGGTGATAGGATATTTGTTCACCGGAGGGATTTTTGTAGGTATTGAAAGAAGGTCCACCATTGGTCATGATGTACTGATCATCTTTAGAAAAAAAAACGCTGGAGATATCCCAATTTTTCGTTTCAATATCCGCGACAAGCCGCTGGCTAAATGCGTCCCAGACCTTGATAGAACCATCCGTGCTTGAAGTAACCAGTTGCCTGTCGGTACTATTGAAGCTTGCAGATTTGATGGCCCCGAAGTGTCCTTTTTGCAAAAACAGTTTCGGGGCTTGCGAAATCCCCAAAAATCGCCAGCAAATAAAAAGGAGCAAAAGTATTATCCTCATTTTTTCTTGGTGTTGATGTCTACTGTTTTTAGCACCCAGTGATCAAAAGATTTTATATCACCTCGTTGACCGGAGCCTTCCGGATTGAGAAGCGCTTCGAGCGGATTATCGCTGAATTCCGGACTGTCACCGCGAACCACTCCGCGCCTTGTGAATATGTCGCGATTGGTGACTCCTTCCCTCAGCACAATGAAAAAATAATGATAGATGCCCGGCGTGGTATGTCTTACTGTTGCCAGGTGATAGAAACTGGTGTCGTGCAAAATGGTATTGGGATAACTAAGGATACTACTTCTTGGCTGCGGATACAACAGATAGGTGTTGCCTTTTGGATCCATCGACATCACATAGATAAATCGTGACGCAATGCTATCAGCAGTCGCTTTTGATCCCGCATCTCTTTCGATACCGATCTCCAGTTTATCTTCAGTGCCTGATGAGCCGGCCTTGTTGTCATCGGCAGATTGTTTGGTGGCAAGGTTTCTTACCGCAAGATGATAGGGATAGATCATGGACCTATCTGCTGGCGGCGATCTCATCGACAGCCAGGTGGCGAGCACCGATAGTCGGTTAAGCCGCTCCGTGAGACTGTCCAGCGGGTAGTTGTCTGCGTTAGTTGTTGGAAAGAAATCGGTAAGGTTTGGAAGAGATGATTTTTTAAAGTCACCACTGTTGCTTCCCTGCACGGTTTTCTCCCACCCATAAGCAATTTTACCGGTCTCGGGATTTATATGACCCGCAAGTATAAAGTCGGCATTTAGCGCAGATTGTACCACCAGGATATTCCTGTTTCTGCCAGCGTTCAATTTTTCAGTTAGCTGATCGAATAATTTTTTTGGAATGGGTAATTGCAGGTAGACATTGGAGAGTTTTGCCGTGGCCAGAAGTTTGTTTATTTCAGTATTGTTCAGATCGTTCAGGGCAACCGTTTCCGTAATTTTGTTGCGGTTCATTTTCCATCCGTTGGTGTAAAAAATAATCGCCGAAGGTGCTTGATCCCGTGACGGATTTGTCCAGGAGAATGCGGCGCTTTTCTGCTGCATTACCTGGCTGGCATTCTTTATTATCGTTTCGTTTTGTTCATCGCTGATGGTATTGCCCAGGTAAACCGTGAGTGGCGGGTCGGGGTTGGGCAGTTTTCTCAGTACCTGGAAATTAAGTGTCATCAGGTCGGCAACCTTCCAGCCTTTGTTGCGGTTGATCAGCGTGACCTCGGTTTCCGTTAAGCCCACATTGCTGACCATCACGCTATCTTTTGTTTTAAGATCAACCAGGATGTCGTTGTTTGACAGATCGTCCGGGAAGCCCGCCGCAATGACCGGCTTACCGGTGCCGGAGCAACTGATGCAATTCAGAGAAAAGTTTGTTCTCCTGGGTTGGGCTCGGGCCGTACCCACGAGGTTCATCCTTATGCGTTTTGCCCCTTCAATGTTCGGCGTCTGTTTTTTATTCAGCAATCTTAATTTGGAGAAAGTCCGTTCCATGAGTACATCGACTGGCGCCTGACTCCATTCCGTTACCGAGCGGCAGAGGCTGATGGTAAAAGCGCCGTAGAATAGTTTTGGCCTAACCTGGGCTTCACTGGAGATTTCATTATCCTGGCAGGCACCAATGGTGAGTGCCCCTGACTGGTCAAGCTGGCGTGTGATACCGGCAGTTGTGCCCGCTACCATCGTGCGGATACCGGCAGATGCCTTTACTTCCCTTGATGAATCCACTTCGAAAGCAGTGTTTCCACGGGTATTCGTAGCACTATGACAACAATCGGTAATCACTGTGAGCACCACACCCTTATCGGTGAACCCGCTAAAAACCTTATTCAGTTCTACACTATTGATGTCCGTTATACCGGGCCTTGTGATGTCTGCGGGAACAATGGTATTGCGATAACCCTTGCCGGTTATCAACTGGTTGTCGCCCGCTTTTTCAAATTCATAACTGAC
>JBDTEB010000190.1:0-6397 GCA_039922795.1 Chitinophagaceae bacterium | reverse complement strand
TCGAATCCCGCGAAGTTACACTAATTCAAGCCCGAAAACAAGGGGTTTTAACCCTGTTTTCCGCTACTGTAAACCATTATAACAGATTAAGAACGTTTTACATATCTCCCCGCTATGACTTGCATTTCAGAGGGGATAAAATGTGAAATAACAGGGTAGCCAAACCCTTCCGGTGTTGCGACTTTATAACTGACATCTTCATGACAATCCCAGAGGGGTTTCTGACTTACTTTTGCAGCATGCATCAACCCCCAGACATTCTATCTATTGCTTACCGGCAACCGTTGATGCATGATGAATTGGAAATCCTGGAAGAAAGGGAGCAACAGATCCCCGGTTCCGTTCAGTATATGATGCGGAGATATTCCCGGAATATTCACAGGGAATTCGAAGAAGCCGGAATGCTTATCTATCATTTTCAAACGCAAAAACCAAAGGAAAATTATCTTGAACTGAGGTTTTGCATAGCAGGCAATACCTACTGCAATCACAAGCCTGAGGATGGAGAAAGGTGCAGAATGAATTCGGGACGGACCATAAAAGAAAAATGCGAGAGTGTGGACGTCCTTTCCTTCAAATTCTCAACGGTTCACCTTTCCCAGTTCCTGAAACCCCTCAGAGCACAGGATACACTGGCTCATGACATTCTGCATTTTCAGCATAAATCTTCTTTCACCAAAATACTTCCGCTCTGCGGCCGAACGCGAATTTTGCTTGAGAGCCTTCTCAATCACAATTACACGGAAAGCCTGCAGAATATCTTTATCAATGCCCAGACGCAGATGTTGCTTCTTTATAGCCTGGAATGTATGGTAGGTGAGAAGGATGTAGAAAGTTTCTCTTGTAAATTTCTCGCGAATGAGGCTGACAGGGATAAGATCGCCAGGGCACGGGAGATCCTGATCGACCAGATTGGCGAACCCATCACGATCAAGGAACTAAGCCGCAAAGTGGCCATGAACGAATGCTACCTGAAGAAAGGATTCAAGGAGCTTTTTGGTACTACGATATTTGACTTTTACCAAAGCCAGAGAATGGAGCATGCCCGATACCTGCTTTATGAGAAAGGGCTAAGCGTGACCGATGTGTCCATGCTGCTGGGCTATTCATCCATTTCCCATTTTTCAACAGCATTTAAGAAACACACCGGTCTTAAACCCTGCGAACTCCTGTTTCATTAAAAATCACAGTTTCTTACTGCATCGATTGTTTTATCCAGATCAGGATAAGTCAAAGCATTGCTCAGGAACCAGCTTTCATAGGCTGAAGGAGGCAGATAAACCCCCTGATCCAGCAGGTGATGGAACAGCTTGTTGAAAAGCGGAATATTACATGCGGATGCCGACGCGAAATCGCTTACTTCCATTTCGGAAAAATGAAGACTGATCATGCTGCCCATTCTATTGATTCTGAAAGGAATTCCTTTTTCTACCAGCACCGCTGTCAAGCCTTCCTCCAGGTACTTTCCTTTGGCTTCGAGCTCGTCGTAAATAAACTTATTGGCATGAAGAATACTGAGAAGGGTATAACCGGCGATCATGGCGATGGGGTTGCCACTTAATGTGCCCGCCTGGTAAACCTTACCAAGTGGTGCGATCATTTCCATGATCTCCCTCCTGGCACCGAAAGCGCCTACTGGCATACCGCCACCAATCACTTTTCCGTAGGTGACGATATCTGCATTTATGGATAGACGTTCCTGCGCACCCCCTGGTGCAAGCCTGAACCCTGTCATTACTTCATCAAAGATGAGCATGATACCTTCCTGGTCGCAGATGGAGCGTAATCCTTCCAGGAAGCCTTCTGCGGGAAGGATGCATCCCATGTTTCCGCAGACCGGTTCAACGATAATGGCGGCAATTTCGCCGGGATTGTGGGCAACCAGTTCCTGAACGGCACGCAGATCGTTGTAAGGCGCGGTCAATGTATCATGGGAAACACCCGTAGTAACGCCGGGTACAGATTGTATGCCTAGTGTCGCCAGGCCGCTTCCGGCCTTCACAAGAAAGGCATCAGCATGACCATGGTAACAACCTTCAAATTTGATGAACTTATTTCTCGCTGTGTATCCACGGGCTAGTCTAAGCGCGCTCATGCAGGCTTCAGTTCCACTATTGACCATTCTGATGAGATCAACATTCGGGACCATGGCTTTTATCAGCTCAGCCACCTGGATCTCCAGCTGTGTCGGGGCGCCAAATGAAGTTGATTCTGCAACCTTTTGCCGGATGGCTTCTGAGATCGGTTCGAAAGCATGACCAAGAATCATTGGCCCCCAGGAGTTGATGTAGTCGATATACGTGTTGCCATCTGCATCCAAAAGATATGCGCCCCTGGCGGATTGTATAAAACGCGGAGTTCCACCGACGCTGCGAAAGGCGCGTACTGGTGAGTTAACTCCTCCGGGAATGGAATGTTGCGCCCTTTCGAACAGAGCGACGCTATTGGAGGTGTTCATGATTTTGCTTTTGCTACGGTGATGAAGAAATTATTCAGTGTTCAATTTCGAATTATCCAAGGAGCCTGACTGCATCTTTTGCAAAATAGGTCGCGATTAAATCAGCTCCTGCCCGTTTGATGCTGGTAAGTACCTCGAGGATGGCCTTGTCTTCATTAAGCCATCCCATTTTTGCGGCTGCCTTTATCATAGAATATTCACCACTGATATTGTAGGCACTAACGGGAACGTTCACCTGATTTTTTACATCGCGGATAATATCGAGATATGACAGGGCGGGTTTTACCATCACCATGTCAGCCCCTTCCTCAATATCCAGCAGGGTTTCCTTAACGGCTTCGATCCTGTTGGAATAATCCATCTGGTAAGTTTTTTTGTCGCCGAAACCGGGGGCGCTGTCCAGTGCGTCACGAAACGGGCCGTAAAAGCAGGAAGCATATTTAGCGCTGTAACTCATGATGCCGGTGTCGCTGTATCCATGAGCCTCGAGCGCCTCCCTGATGGCGAAAATTCTTCCATCCATCATGTCGCTGGGTGCAACGAAATCGGCTCCGGCCTCAGCATGCGACACGCTCATCTGCGCAAGCACTTCTACTGTTGGATCGTTCACGATAATATTATTTTCCACAAGACCATCATGACCATCGGAAGAAAAAGGATCCAGTGCCACATCGGTCATCACCACCATTTCAGGACAGGCGTCTTTGATGGTTCTGATCGCTCTCTGCATCAGTCCCTGTGAATTTAAGGCTTCGCTTGCTGTATTGTCTTTGAGTTTATCCGGGCATTTTACGAAGATCAGTACCGACTTCAAGCCCATCTGCCATAATTCTCTTACCTCTTTCACCGTCTCGTCAAGACTTCGACGGAAATAACCCGGCATGGATAGAATTTCCTCCACAACATTTTCTCCTTCTACAATAAAAAGTGGTACAATAAAATCCTGCGGATGCAGGATGGTTTCCGCTACCATCGCCCTGATCGCCGGCGATCTCCTCAAAATTCTCGGCCTCTTTATTAATTGCATATGAATAATTATTGGTCAAAATTAGTTAAGCCCTTCGTTGATCCAGTCTCTCGGCTTAAGATATTCGAGTAATTCTGCTTCCCTGCTTCCGACTGCCGGGTGATGATCATATTCCCATCTCGCCCTGGGCGGAAGACTCATGAGGATACTTTCCGTTCTTCCATTGGTTTTTAAACCAAATAAAGTTCCCCGGTCATGAATCAGGTTGAATTCTACATATCTGCCTCTTCTGATCTCCTGCCATTTCGTTTGTTCCTTACCGTAAGACGTGTCTTTTCGTTCCATCACAATGGGAATATAGGAGGGGAGAAAAGACTGGCTGGCGGCTATCTGAAAATCGACAAGCCTGTTGGCATCTTCCTCTGAAACCGGGCGCAGGTAATCATAGAAAATACCGCCGATACCCCGGGCTTCACCGCCACGATGTTTGTTCACGAAATATTCATCACAGTGAGCCTTGTATTTTGGATACAGATCGTCGCCAAACGGATCAAGTGCCGATTTAATCGCTGAATGAAAATGTCTTCCGTCCTCCGGGAAAACATAGTAGGGTGTAAGATCACTGCCACCACCAAACCAGCTATCGGTTTTTAAACCAACTGCATCATACATTTCAAAATACCGCCAGTTTGCATGCACGGTCGGAACGTAAGGATTAACGGGGTGAAGTACGAGCGACAAACCGCAGGCGAAGAATTTCCCTGATCCCACTTTAAAAGCTTCCTGCATGGAAGCCGGTAAATCGCCTTCTACCATTGAAATATTTACACCGGCCTTCTCAAGAACTTTGCCTTCTGAAAGTACTCTTGATTCCCCGCCGCCGCCTTCGGGCCTGACCCATATATCGCTGACAAATTTTGCATTTTCATCACAGGCCTCCAGCCCTTCACAGATCTGGTTCTGCAGTTCAGTGATGTATTTGGAAAACCGGTCTTTGATGGTCATAATTCGGTGTATTTGTTGCTCAGGTTGTTTCTTTGATCTGCGCATATTCTTTAACGGTATCTACAAATGCTCTTGCATGATCCACAGGAACATTGGGAAGAATACCATGACCGAGGTTGGCGATATATCTTTGTGTGCCGAATTCATCGATCATTTCTTTCACCTGTTTTTTTATTGAAGGAATTGAACCCAGCAATTTGGCAGGATCAAAATTTCCTTGCAGTGTTACGTCATCGCCGGCGAATTTGCGAGCATTTGCTCCGCTCAGACACCAGTCCAGACCAAGCCCGTTCGCACCCGTCTCTTTCATTTCATTCAAGGCAAACCAGGCACCTTTTGCAAAGAGAATAGTAAGGCAATCATCTTTAAGCGCTCGAATGATCCTGCGCATATATTGCAGAGAAAATTCTTCGAAATCTTTTGGCCCAAGCAATCCTCCCCAGGAGTCGAACAGCTGAACCACATCGGCTCCGGCTTTCGCCTGGCCTTTCAGGTAAGCTATAGTAGTTACGGTGATCATTTCCAGCAAGCGATGAGCGGCTTCGGGTTTTGTGTAACAAAATGCCTTTGCGGCATCAAAAGTTTTTGATCCTTTTCCCTCTACCATGTAACAAAGCAGTGTCCAGGGTGCACCTGCAAAACCAATCAGTGGCACTCTTCCATCCAGCCTTGATTTTGTCATAGACAGCGCCCTGAAAACATAGTCCAGCTTTTCATTCACATCCGGGATCTGCAGTTTGTCGAGATCGGCATATTCTTTTATCGGGTTGGGAAGCAGGGGACCTTTTCCTTCAACCATCTGAACTTCCATTCCCAGCGCCTGTGGTACTACAAGAATGTCTGAAAAAATAATTGCGGCGTCAACGCCAACCTGTTCAACAGGCTGAACGGTTATTTCCGAAGCCAGCTCGGGTGTCTGGCATCTTTCAAAAAAAGAATACTTGTTTCTTAGCTTAATGTAATCGGGCAGATATCTTCCTGCCTGCCTCATCATCCACACTGGCGGTCTTTCTACAAATTCTCCCCGCAAGGCCTTCAGCAGCAGGTCATTTTTTAATGTCGTCATTGATGTATCTTTTCTTCGAAATAATTAATGGCTTTTTGTGCAAGTTCCAGTTTACCGGGTTTCGCGGCGGTGAGAATCCTGTTAGTGCAATGTTCGCGGATTTCTGATGCTGTCGATTTACCTATCGCAAACAAAATGATACCAGGGTCAATCTTGTTTTCAGAAAAAAAACTCTCCACCGCGCCCGGACTAAAAAACAGGATGCCGGAATAGTTTTCACTTGTCTTAACAGGTGTATAAACAGTTTCGTACACAACCAGTTCATCCATGGGAATATTGTTTTCCCTTAGTTTAATCGGGATCTCATCCCTTCTGAGGTTGCCGCAAAAAAACAGCACAGGGTTATTGCCATTCCTCACAATCAACTCCGCAAGCTCACCTGAACTAGCTGCCAACCCGGCAATATCGGGATTTGTAAAATACTCCAGTACTTTCTCGCGGGTAGAATGCGCGATGCAGTAGATTTTCCAATTGGGTTGTTTTCCTGCCAGTACAATTCCAACCGCTTCTACTGCATTGGCGCTCGTAAAGACAACACTGGCGGTTTTTGTAGCGAGCTGAGTGATTGTTTCGGCAACTGATTCTTCAGAGTTTAAGCTGATGGAGAGAAAGGGAATGATGTCAACGATTATCTTTCCAGAATAATTCAACCCCGGGATGTCGCCGGTACTTAAAATATGAATTTGTTCATCGCTCATGCATAATGGTTGCAGCGATTTCTTTTCCACCATTTGCAAGTAATTCGTTTGCCGAGTTTACCCCGCTATGTTCGGTATTGCCGAGTTTTATCCGCTTATGTATTTCCGCTTTTTGCCCGCCATCTATGGACAGGATACTTCCTTCAAATATTAGTTCATCTCCCTGTACAAAGGCAAGTGCGCTTACCGGTGTAGAGCAACCG
>JBDTEB010000189.1:0-3366 GCA_039922795.1 Chitinophagaceae bacterium | reverse complement strand
GGCAAGAACCTGTTGCAATTTGCGCAGGCCGGGATCTTTTTCGTGTTCAGAGATCAGGGTATTGATATCAATCTGTTCGAGAAATGTAAATACGCGTATCCATTTTACCGCATCACTGTCGCTGGCGTTAAGCCAGAACTGGTAAAATTCGTACGGAGAGGTTCTTGTTTTATCAAGCCAGATGGTACCTTTTTCTGTTTTCCCAAATTTGCCTCCATCGGCCCTGGTGATGAGCGGGGTAGTAAATGCAAAAGCTTCCCCTGCATCTTTCCTGCGGATGAGTTCTGTGCCGGTAACGATATTCCCCCATTGATCACTGCCACCCATTTGCAGGCGAACATTTTTATTTTTACATAACCAGTAGTAATCGTAGCCCTGTACCAGCTGGTAAGTAAATTCTGTAAAACTCATTCCGTTCTCGCCATCCAGTCTTTTGCGCACGCTGTCTTTGGACATCATATAATTCACCGTAATGAATTTACCTACGTCCCTGATAAACTGGAGGAAAGTGAATGACTGAAACCAGTCGTAATTATTCACCATTTCCGCCGCATTGGTTTTTGCGGTATCGAAATCGAGAAACTTTTCCAATTGCTCTTTTATACAAACCTGGTTATGACTAAGAATATCTTCACTCAAAAAATTTCTCTCCTCACTTTTTCCGCTGGGGTCGCCCACCATACCGGTTGCCCCGCCAACCAGCGCAATCGGCTTGTGACCTGCGTTTTGAAGATGAACGAGCAGAATGATGGAAACGAGGTTGCCGATATGCAAACTGTCCGCCGTAGGATCAAAGCCAACATAACCGGTGGTCATTTCTTTTTTAAGCTGTTCTTCCGTGCCAGGCATAATATCCTGAATCATGCCGCGCCAGCGCAATTCTTCAATCAGGTTCATCTAATGCTTTAATTTTGGGCAAAAGTAATCGAATAAAGACTTCTTTAGCTTAACAATAACATGGGGTGTTCTTCCGTTATTCCTGGTGCCGCCAAAACTTTCAAGCCATCTTATGAGAAGATCTTCCATTTTCTTGTTCTTCCTTTTTCTCACCTTAGCCGGAAACCAGGCGCTTGCGCAGTTTCGCAAATATTCCAATGAATTTTTAAATATTGGTGCAGGAGCCAGGGGGCTGGGTATGGGTAGCGCACAAATCGCTTCGGTAAATGATGGTAGTTCGGGTTATTGGAATCCTGCGGGTTTGGTAGAAGTAAAAGACCATCCGCAGCTGAGTCTCATGCACGCAGAATATTATGCAGGCATCGGCAAATATGACTACGCCAGCCTGGCAATGCCTGTAAATGGCGGAAAAAGAACAATAGGTCTTTCCTTCCTCAGATTTGCAGTAGATGACATTCCCAACACCGTTTTCCTGGTTGAGCCGGATGGGACCATCAATTTCAGTAATATCACCACATTCTCCTCTGCTGATTACGCTTTTCTTTTCTCGCTGGCTCAGCAGGTCACGCTTAAAAACGACAAACACCTGAATTTTGGATTGAGCGCCAAGATTATACATCGCACGGCGGGTGATTTCGCATCATCCTGGGGTTTTGGGTTTGATGCCGGTGTACAATATGCAAACAAAGGCTGGAAGTTTGGGCTGGTTGCCAGGGATGTGACAACCACTTTCAACGCCTGGTCGTACAACATCAATGACAAGATGCGGGAAGTATTCTATGTTACCGAAAATGAAATTCCGGTTAAATCGACAGAGCTCACGGCGCCACGACTGATTCTGGGTACGGGTAAGATTTTCAAAATAAATGACAGGATAAAACTACTTGCCGAACTCAACTGTGACCTTACTTTCGATGGGCGCAGGAACAGTGTAGCCAGTATTAACCCAGTGAGCATCGATCCGAAGCTTGGCGTTGAAGCAGCATATAAAGACGTGTTTTTCGTTAGGGGTGGCATTAATAATTTTCAACGAGCCCTGGATGATTCCGATCCCACCAACCGGAAAAAAGTGTGGATCTATCAGCCCGCCCTGGGAGCCGGTTTCAGGCTCTCTGGGGTGGAGATCGATTATGCCTTTACCAACCTGGCCAACCAGTCCAATCCACTCTACACGCATATATTTTCTTTGAGACTTGATCTCAAAAAGAAAGCATCCAAATAAACCCAATCCTGAAAAGCGATAAGTAGATAAAATGAGAAAACTGCTGACGAGCCTGATGTTGTTCTGGTGTTTCACCGCAGCGGGTCAGGCGTACAATAACGAATGGATAGATTTTAGTAAAACCTATTATAAATTCAAGGTTGCCGATAGCGGGTTTTACAGGATTTCGCAGGCAACTTTGAACGCTGCCGGATTGGCAAATATTCCGGCGGAACAATTCCGGCTCGTACGCAACGGGCAGGAGGTGCCCGTTACCACCTCGGTTGCCACAGGAGTGATACCTGCAGGCGGTTATATTGAATTCTGGGGTGAGCCGAACAATGGCACGCCAGACAAACCTCTGTATCGCAATCCGGTTTATCAGCATTCGGAGAAAATCAGTCTTCAAACCGATACTGCCGTTTATTTTCTTTCGGCGACCGAAGGGGCCAGGCTCAGGTTCACAGAGGCAGCAAATAATGTTGCCGGCAACACACTGGCTTCAGAACCCTTCTTCCAGCATACTATGGGTAATTATTTCAAGGAGACCGTTAATCCCGGTTATGCCAGGATTATAGGTGAATATGTTTACTCTTCAGCTTATGACAATGGCGAGTACTGGAGCTCGCAGGATATTTATCCATCCACACCAAGAACCATCAATTACAGCAATCTTTATCCTTACAACGGTGGCAATGCCACGGCAACGATTAAATTTGGTGCCTCCGGAAACACATCGAACCAGCGGATCATCCGTTTTGCCGTCAATGGAACGCCGGTACGTGAAGCGCAGATCGATTATTTCGCAGACTCCGTCGTGCAGGGCAGCATTCCTTCTTCGCTGCTGGCCAGTGGTTCTGCTGGTGTCGTGATCAGTGATATCTGCCAGGTGCCCACCGATCGTATGGTGGTATCCTTCTTCGAAATAAATTATTCCAGGCAATTTAATTTTGGTGGCAACAGGCAGTTTTATTTTCAGCTGGCTCCAAAAAACGAAGGCTATTATCTCGATATCACGAACTTTAATTTCGGCTCCGTGAAACCAATATTGCTTGATCTCACCAGCCTGCAGAGATATTCAGGCGAGATTACAGGAACTAATGTAAAATTTGCTCTTCCTGGCTCACCAGTCGCCAGGAACTTCGTGCTGGTAAGCCAGGAGGCCGCAGCGATCAGGAATGTGACCACGCTTACCCCAAAAACATTTCAGAATTTCAGAACAGCAGCCAACCAGGGAACCTACCTTATCATTTCAAGCCCGCTATTAT
>JBDTEB010000188.1:0-4167 GCA_039922795.1 Chitinophagaceae bacterium | reverse complement strand
TCCGGCCGAAAGAGGGCGTCATCTACCCAGCGTTCCGGCTTGTACACGTCAAGCTCTGTGGGCATCACGTTGAAGTCACCGGTGATTATGACCGGTTGCTTTAATTTATACAATGTCGCTGCATGAGTAATCAGGCGATCGAACCAGGCGAGTTTGTATTCGAGTTTTGGTCCGGGTGCGGGATTTCCATTTGGAAGGTAGAGGCAGGCGATATGAATATCGTTAACCATCGCTTCAAGATATCGGCTGTGCACATCCTCGGGGTCACCGGGCAGTTCACGAAGAATCTCTTCAGGCTTTCCAACACGTGACAATATCGCAACGCCATTCCAGCTCTTCTGTCCATGCCAGATGCACTCGTAGCCGGCTTCATTAATCGCCGCTTCCGGAAATTTTTCCTTGGGTGCCTTTAACTCCTGAAGGCAGGCGACATCGGGAGCAGACTCTTTAAGCCATCGAAGAAGTACGGGTAAACGCCCGTTGACGCCATTTACATTGTAGGTAGCTATTTTCATACTCAGGTTTGACGATTAGATAAAATGATTGGCAGCTAACAATGTCTGATATTCAAGAGCGGTGCCAGCCAGCATTGCTCACCCTGAAAGTATGCAGGCCTTCGGAAAACGAGTAAGAAATATTGAGTCCGTTGAGATTGCCTATCGATTTGACGATGGCTAGTCCGAGCCCGTTAGAATTGCCCTCCCTGTCGTCCGATCCACTAAATCTGGTAAACACTTTGCCGGCATCGATCTCCGGTCGGTGGCTTGTGTTTTTTATAACGAAATGATTTTCGGAAATCGTGATATCGATCCTGCCGGAAGGATAATTGTATTTTATTGCGTTACCAAGCAGATTGCTGACGAGCGAATCAGCAAGATAGGGGTGGATCCTGACGCTAAAATCTGATTGCGCATCAACATAAATTTTTATTTGTTTGTCCTGAAAAAGATCGGTAAAAAGACTGGTGTACTTATTGGCCACTTCGGTAAAGCTTACATAGCAAGTTGCTTCATATTGATTGTTCTCGATCTTCGCCAGCAGCAGTAAACTTTTATTGAGTTTATTTAATTTTTCAAGCGCTCCATTTGCCTCGCCGATCGAATGGGCCTGTTGACTGCTCAGGTTGCTTGACTGAAGCAGGAACTCAAGCCTGGATTGGATTACAGCCAGCGGTGTCTGCATTTCATGCGCGGCATTTTCAGTAAATTCCTTCATGATAAGATATTCCCTGTTGATCTTTCCGGCCATATAATTAAGCGCGGCATTTAATTCATTAAATTCACTGGTGTTCGTTTTCTCGAAATAGACCGCTTCGAGTTTATTGAGTTCCGCACCGCGAATTTTGCTTAGTGATTTTCTGAATGGGTTCCATAAGCGATGGCTGATGGCCCAGTTAAAAATAAGGGTCGCGAGAAATAATCCTGCAAAAACAAAGAGCATCATATTGGTGACATTGCGTACCAGCACTTCGCGTTGTTCGAGAGATTGCTTGATGGTTAACTGGTAGGGAAGTCCGTAAATGGAAACGACCTGCGAAAGCTGTCTGTAAAGAATTTTAGTGCCCGCTTCCTCACTGAACTGGTAAATATCAGTGATGGTGGGATCGTCACTGACTGGCGCGTTGACGGGGTAAACGGTAAAGTCCGGAGTATTTGCGGTGACCGCATTACCTTTCCTGGCTTCGTTTCCCAGGTACTGTATCCATTCTTTTTCCGCGCTCATCAATTCGTTATCCGTACGCTGATCTGTTTCCCGGCTGAACTTGTTGAACAGAAAAAATCCCGCTACCGCCAGAAGCGGAACCATCACGATAAGAAAGTATAAATTGGTTTTTGTAAGAAGGCGCATACCGGCATTGCATTTTTTTATAACCCGTTCTCTAGCTGTCACTGAATTTATAACCGGTACCGTAAACCGTTTTTATATAGTCGCCACTGCCAGCATCGATCAGTTTTTTTCTCAGGTTTTTAATATGGGTGTAAATAAAATCATAATTACTGATTTGCAGGTATTCATCACCCCATACATGTTCAGCGATGGCCGCTTTCGTAAGCACCCATTTTTTATTGGCCATAAAATATTCCAGCAGATGGTATTCTTTTTCTGTCAGGTCTATAGCGTGGTCATTTACAGAAACTGATCTTGCATCGGGATTCAGTTTTATTTCATTGAACTGAATGATCCTGTTACCATCAAAGTTTCGACGCCTGATGATGGCTTTTATTCTGGCGTTAAGTTCCGAGAGGTGAAATGGTTTGGTGAGATAATCGTCGGAGCCGAGTTCAAGACCGGTTAGTTTATCATCGAGCGAGTTTCTGGCAGAGATGATGATAATTCCGGTTTTGGCATTGTGTTCTTTTTGCGCTTTCACCAGGTCAAGTCCGGTGCCTCCGGGAAGGCCGATGTCCACTACGATTACATCATACAGGTATTCAGCTATCTTTTCCTTAGCTTTTGCGAAATCGGGTACGGCTTCGCAGGTATATCCCTGGTATTCCAGGTACTCGCGGATTGATTCTCTCAAAACTTGTTCGTCTTCGACGATGAGAATTTTCATGGATCAAATGTATGGATTCATTGTTTGAACCGCAGGGAAGCATGCTGGGAATGGTGCCTGACAAAAAAACCGCCAGGGAAAAACCCTGACGGTTGGCAGATATTGGATTTTTACTGCTGTATATTTAATTCGCGGCTAGATCGTTGAGTGCATACTGGTACTCATCACCTGGCTGGTTTGGATAGATCCCGCTGATGATGGCGGAGTTTCCGGCCTTGCCGATTGCGTCTTTTAATTCATCTGCTGTTCCAACGGTTTTGTTGTTCACCTTTGTAATGATAAATCCTTCTTTGATTCTCGTTTGTTCTGTAAGAATTCCTGCGCTAAGTTGTTTTACCACCACACCGGATTTTAATTGCAGTTTGGCAGCTTCAGCAGGTTCGAGACTTTCAAAACTGGCCCCGAGTTGTTCAATCACCTGTTCTTTAGCCATAGCATAAGTTCCGGTTGACCCTTTCAGTGTTGCCTGGGAAGTTTTGGTGGAACCATTGCGCTGGTAGGTGATGCTTATTTTGTCGCCTGGATGAAGGGAGGATATTCTCTCCACCATTTCAGTTCCTGTATTTACCAACCTGTCGTTGATCTTCGTAATAAAGTCCCCTTTCTGTACGCCAGCTTCTTCAGCAGCGCTTCCTTTGGAAACATCCATTACATAAACACCATCACCTTCTTTCATATTATTTTTCTTGCGGTCTTCTTCACTCATCTGGTCGCTTCCGAACATTACACCGAGGTAGGCTCTTTTTGAGCTTCCGTATTTCATGATGTCACTGGCCACTTTTTTTACCAGGTTTGAAGGAATGGCATAAGAGTAGCCTGCGTAGGACCCTGTTGGGGAGGCAATCGCACTGTTGATGCCGATAATATCACCATCTGTGTTTACCAATGCTCCGCCACTGTTTCCCGGATTTACCGCTGCGTCTGTCTGGATAAATGATTCAATGGGCGTTTTGCTGTTCCTGTTATTGATGCCTATGCTTCTGGATTTGGCACTTACAATACCAGAGGTCACGGTTGTTTCAAGGTTCAGCGGATAGCCGATTGCCAGTACCCACTGACCGAGATGCACATCGTCGGAATTGGCGAAGGTGAGAAACGGCAGACCGGATGCTTCAATCTTGATCACGGCCAGATCTGTACTGGGATCAACGCCGATCACTTTGGCTTTATAATCTTTTTTGTTGTTGAGCGTCACCAGCAATTCACTCGCCTGGTCAACCACGTGATTGTTGGTTACGATATAACCATCGGCACTGATCGTTACTCCTGAACCGGAGGCCATCTGCGGCTGAGACATTCTTGGGTCTTCCCCGCCGGCACCCGGACCAAAAAACTGTTCGAAGGGATTTTCCTGCCCCTGTCCCGAAACCTGGCGGCCCTTCATGACCGTCTTTATATGCACCACCGCCGGTACCGCTTTGGTAGCAGGTTTCTCGAAGTCGACCAATTGCCCTGGGGTACTTCCAGAATATCTTGTGTTACTGAATATTGAACTTGACTGGGGAGGACTGCCAGGAAATGGTTGATCCTGGTTGAGTTTGCCATAACCCCAGAGGCTACCAGCCATCGTAGCTGCACCTGCAAGAACCGCGACATACAATTTGCCCGTT
>JBDTEB010000187.1:0-7344 GCA_039922795.1 Chitinophagaceae bacterium | reverse complement strand
GTTACAAACATATGATGTGCCCAAACCAGAAATCCCAAAACTGTAATAGCAAAGAGAGACCCAACCATCGCCATGTATCCAAAGATCGGTTTACGCGCATTTACGCTCAGCACTTCAGACACAAGACCCATGGCCGGAAGAATGATAATATACACCTCGGGGTGTCCAAGAAACCAGAAAAGATGTTGATAGAGAATGGCACTTCCGCCTTCACTTGGCAGAGCTTTCTGCGTAGTGGCCAGAAATATATCTGACAGATAAAAACTTGTACCTGCGTGGCGATCAAATAACAAAAGGATAAGACCGGAAAGCAATACAGGGAATGACAATACCCCAAGAATTGCGGTAAAAAATATCGCCCAGATGGTTAACGGAACGCGTGTCATGCTCATTCCCTTCGTGCGCATATTGAGGATCGTCGCGATATAGTTCAAACCTCCAAGTAATGAGGATACAACAAAGATTGCCATAGAGGTAATCCAGAGATCCATACCGGCTTTTGACCCCTCTGAAGCATCAGCCAGGGCACTAAGAGGAGGATAAGTTGTCCATCCGCCACTTGCAGGACCTGTTTGAATAAAGAGTGAAGAGATCATTATCACGCTCGCCGTCCAGAAAAACCAGTAAGACAACATATTAAGCATAGGTGAAGCCATATCCCTTGCTCCAATCTGTAGAGGAATCAAAAAGTTCGCGAACGTTCCGCTCAATCCACCTGTCAGTACAAAGAAAACAAGTACGGTACCGTGCATAGTGATCAGCGCGTAATAAAATTCCGGGCTTAGTTTTCCACCTTTTGCCCAATGACCCAACAGGTCCTCGAGGAATGGAAAACTTTGATCGGGATAGGCAAGTTGCAAGCGGAATATAACGGAGAATGATCCTCCGATAACCGCCCAGATCATACCTGTGATCAAAAATTGTTTCGAGATCATTTTGTGATCCTGGCTAAAAACATATTTCGTCAGGAAGGTCTCTTTATGATGTACGTGATGGCTATCTTCAGAGTGGATCTCGTGTGTTGTAACCTCCGGATGCCCCAATTCAATTGCGTTGCTCATACTGATGTCTTTTATAACTGTTCCTTCTTGTTTTTCAGTTCTATTTGTTTGCTGCAGCCACCATTACCGGTTCAGGCATTGCGGGAACTGAAGCTGTTGTTTTGGCTGTCGAATCTTTTGGCGCAGCAGCATCTGTTTTCATATTCTGCACGTAGCTCGGTGTTTGTTTGGCTTTCCAAAGTAGAAATTCATCTGCAGTAACTACCTTGATGATTCCTCTCATAGAATAGTGACCCTTGCCACACATCTGGTCACAGGAAATTTCATATTCAAAATCAGCCTTTTTTGTCATTTTCCTCATTTCCTCCGTAGTATATAGAGGAGTAAACCACATCGTTGTCGGCGTTCCGGGTACAGCATCCATCTTAAGACGGAAATGCGCCAGGCCAACATCATGAATCACATCACGGGAATTGATGATGAGCTGTACCGGTTTGTTAACCGGCATATAGACCTCGGGAGAAGTTATTATGATGTCATCCTGTGACGACTTATCATCCCAGATCATGCCCAGGGGGTTGTTTTTGGCTTCATCAATTTGCTTATAATACTTTTTACCAAACACACCGTCTTTACCTGGATAGCGATACATCCATCCAAATTGCTTGCCCGTGATCTCGATTACCACGCTATTCTTTGGCGCGTCGCCGGTGATTTGGTACCAATAGTAAAGACCAAAACCAACAAGTACCGTAAGCGCAATGGCAGGAACCACAGTCCAAATCACTTCCAGTTTGTTGTTGTGTGGAAAGTAAAGCGCTTTTCTTTTCTCCGAGTATTGGTACTTAAAAGCAAACCAGAAAAGAAGGATCTGTGTGATCAGGAATACAACACCTGTAACTGCTATGGTGATCCACAACATCTTGTCAATCTTGACCCCATGGTCCGAAGCAGGATATTTCAGGAAATCTCCTTTAAAGAGTTCGTTACACCAGTACACACCGATAAGACCAAGTACCAGGAAAACAATCATCAAAAAGCCATTGATGCGGTTGTTCTGTTCAAATGTCTTTTTTTCCCCTTTCAGAACCCCAACATACTCACTTGCTTTGGCGATCTGGAATGTTATCAGAAAGCCCAGAAGCAAGATCGCAATCAAAAAAGTGGTGGACATATTCGTTCAGTTATTTGTGCAAAGTTTTTAAAAATACCAATGCCGTCAGCATTTTGTTTAACCCATTCTTTTGTTAAGTATGATGAATGATCGTCTCCTTGAAAAAAGGATGGTTCCTGGCATACAGCGGTTTCTTGCTGAGAGCCCTTGCCACAGAATACATAATCAGACCAACAAAACCCGCAGCAATGGCAAAGTCCAGTATCCCAAGCGGCGCATGATTAGGCGTTGGCCCGGCAAATACCAACTGGTAGAAATCTAGCCAGTGGCCAAAAATCAGCAATACCGAGATAAAAGTAAGCGTTGTATAATTTCGTTTTGAGCTGCTGCGCATTAGAATCAGGAGCGGTGCCAGAAAGTTAATGATAAAGCTGAGCCAGAATACACCTTTGTAGGCTCCTTCAAGCCTTGGTTTGAAGTAAACTGTTTCTTCAGGAATATTGGCGTACCAGATCAGCATATATTGTGAAAACCACAGATAGGTCCAGAAAATCGAAAAAGCGAAGATAAATTTTCCAAGATCGTGGAGATGTTCCTTAGTAACGATTTCCAGGTATCCTTTGTTCTTAAGATAGATAACAAAAAGCGTAATTACCGCGAGCCCGCCTACAAAAGTACTGGCAAAAACGTACCAGCTGTACATCGTAGAATACCAATGAGCGTCGATACTCATCAGCCAAAGCCAGGGAGTGGTTGATGCCACTGTTAATGAAAACCATACTATGTAAATGGAAGCCCAAACGGTATTTTTGAAATTGTATTTTCTACCTGCCTCGATAGACGGAAGCGGATTGTCATCGAGTTCAGCAGAGATCTTTCTCATTTTCCAGCCAAGCAAAATCCATAAGCCAATAGACAGAATGGTCCAGACGGTAAAAAATGTAGGATTCAGAAATCCAATTTTACCTTCGAGAATTTTATCACCTTCCGGCGTTAGCCAATGATACAAATGGTGCTGGTGACCTGTGATCAGGGCCATCAAAATAATAAACGCCACAACTCCCAGTGGAATAACGGCCACCGAAATAGCTTCGGTGACCCTTCTGAAAGCCATTACAAAACCGGCCAGTGCAAGCGTGGTGGCGCAAAAGAAAAACATCGCAGCATTGACTATCAGGAGAAAGTAAATACTGTTCTGTAGCATTGCCGACCAAAACCGCACCTGTTCCTGTTCATCTCCTCTTCCATAAACAAAATAACCTGCCAGCATAGCGATAATTCCCACTCCCATGAGTGACAGGGAAATGATCCTGTACCTGCTGCTTACCTCAAATTGTTCCTTTAAAACCATTCTGAATAATTTATTGGACGATGAATCAATATTATTTTTTCGTCGCGGATGAATCCATTTTTGTTGCACCTGTTGCCGGCGCACCTGTTGCCTGTGCACCTGCTGCCGGTGCAGCCATAGCGCCCGGAGCTGCCGTGCTTCCGCCTGCTGCGGGTGCACTACCGCTCTTCGCCGCAAGTTGCTTTCCTTTTACGTAATGGATCACTCTCCAGCGCTGACTGGTTGACAGCTGCGAGGCATAAGAACCCATTACCCCCTTACCATAGGTAACGGAGTAAAAAATTTGTCCTTCCGGCATTACCGAAACCACCGCATCCGCAATAAGGTTTTTTGGTGCTGCAGGATAGGGACCCTTACCATCGTTATATAAAGGACCGTTTCCATCAAGTGCTGTTCCGTGACAGATACCGCAGTTGACAAGATATAATCTCTCCGATTCCTTTAACTGCAAAGAATCCAGTGGAGGCAACGGATTTTTAATTTGCTTGGAGGCCACATAGTTGGTAGTGTCACCAGCTTTATCCTTTGGAATGGAAAAAGGGAACTCTTCACCTCTTTTAATAGTTCCGGGCACAGGCATCGCCGTATAGTTGACACCGCGTTCTTTCAATTCTTCATGCGGAGCGTAGGTCTCGTAAGCCCGGCTGTAGGCCATATCCGGCATGTACTCCCTGCCGCGTTCACGCCTTACATCACTGCATGAGGCAATAACAAGCGCAAGCACAAGGAAAAAAGATATGACAGGTAGCTTATTCATCAGTTGTTGATCATTTAGACGGTTAAAATATTCTTCTTCTCATAAGGTTCAGTGGCTCTGTCGTATCGGCCAAACCACCAGCCGGTTTCGGCTTCCTGAACATTTATTTCCACAGCACCAATGCTTTGTAGAAATCCTGAAACTTCGGCCTCATTGGTCTTTGGCGTACATTCTATTACCATGACAAAATGATCGTCAGTAGCCCTTAAATGAAAATGGTGCTTTTTCACAAAAGGGGCCATCTGGCAGAGATAGCAAAAAGTAAGCACCATACCTACGGCAGAAAACAATACAGTCAACTCAAAAGTAATCGGGATCCAGGCCGGAAGGGCAAAGTGAGGCTTGCCACCGATATTCAGCGGCCAGTCTTTTGTGAAGACCCAGGTCATACAGGTTAATGCCGTGATGGTTCCCGACACACCATATATAAAGCCGGCTGTGTGCAGGCTGGTCTCGCGAAGTCCCATCGCCGTATCCAATCCATGGATCGGCATTGGCGTAAATATATCATGCAACTTATACCCGGACTTCCGAACCTTTTTTACCGCAGGAAACAGCACTGCTTCATCAGTAAAACTTCCTACTACAAATTTTTTAACTGCCATTTTTCTCGCTTCTGATATTAAGATTAATGATGAGCTGTTTGCGTTTCGGCAAAAAACTCTTCAGGCTGTTCATTTTCAATTGCGCCCATCTGCTCTTTATAATTTTCCCCTGATTTCTTCAGGATATGTTTGATTTCAGCGATAGCGATAACCGGGAAGAATTTCGAGAACAGGAAGAAGCAGGTAAAAAACAAACCAAAAGTTCCCAGGTAAAATCCTACCTCCCATATTGAAGGGGCATAGTATGTCGCCCAGCTGCTAGGAAGATAATCGCGGTAAACTGATGTAACAACAATTACAAAACGCTCAAACCACATACCGATGTTTACCAAAATAGACATGAAGAACGTTACCGTTATATTTCTTCTCATTTTCTTAAACCAGAAGATTTGTGGCGATAGAACGTTACAACCCATCATTATAAAGTAGGCCCAACCATAAGGAGAAAGCGGGTTGGCCCTATTCTGTCTGAAAGCATACCACTCGTAGGGATTCTGACCATACCAGGCGATGAACAATTCAGTGAGATAGGCTATACCTACTATTGAACCGGTGAGTACGATAACCTTATTCATTACCTCAATATGGTTGACGGTAATGTAATCATTAAGGTTTAACACTTTTCTTGTGATCAGCAATAGCGTTTGCACCATAGCAAATCCCGAGAACACTGCCCCGGCGACGAAATAAGGCGGAAAGATCGTCGTATGCCAACCTGGAATTACTGAAGTTGCAAAGTCAAAAGATACAATTGTATGCACAGAAAGCACAAGTGGTGTACTTAAACCTGCGAGTACCAGTGAAAGACTTTCATGACGCTGCCAGTGTTTGGTACTACCCGACCATCCGAAAGAAAGCATACCGTACATGAATTTTCTCCATTTCAGTTTTGCCCTGTCACGAACGGTTGCCAGATCCGGCAGAAGTCCGGAATACCAAAACAGCAGAGAAACCGTAAAGTATGTAGAGATCGCAAATACATCCCAAAGCAATGGTGAGTTAAAGTTCACCCATACCGGTCCTCGGGTGTTCGGATAAGGCATAATGAAAAACGCCAGCCAAACGCGGCCCATGTGAAAGATAGGAAACTGACCGGCACACATAACAGCGAAGATGGTCATCGCTTCTGCCGCCCTGTTGACCCCGGTGCGCCATCCCTGCCTGAAAAGCAAAAGGATTGCAGAGATCAGGGTACCCGCATGACCGATACCTACCCACCATACGAAGTTGGTAATATCCCAACCCCAACCAATGGTTTTGTTGAGGTTCCACTCGCCAATACCATAAATAACTTCCACCGTTACCGACAATATACCAAAGCCCAGCAGCAAAACGGAAATGATGAACCCTATCCACCAAAGACGGCTCGGATTTGCTTCAATCGGCCGAACAATATCTTCCGTTATCTGGTGGTAATCTTTGTTTCCAATTACAAGCGGATCCCTGGTTTGTGATTCGTACCTGATTGATGCCATAATAAAATCTCTTTTAACCTCTGCCTTTTATCCGACTATTTAATGATAATCTGTGTTTCCGATTAAGCAGGTTTATTAACCGGCTTTTCTTTTGACATGTCTTCTTCGAAATCAGCGTGTCCCGTAGTCAATTTTTCAGTGTTCCTCACTTTCGCCAGGTAGTTTATGCCAGGCAGCGTATGAATCTGTTCAATCACATAGAAAGTACGAAGGGGGTTTTCCTCCCTGATCTTGCTAACTATACTTTTGGGATCATTAATATTGGAGAACTGGATCGCTCCGGCGGCACAAGCCTGCTGGCAGGCTGTTTTCACGTCATCGTCAACCAGGGTTCTATTGCTTTTTTTAGCTTTCAACTTGCCGGCCTGAAGTCTTTGAACACAGAAGGAACATTTTTCGATCACTCCGCGACTTCTAACGGTAACATCGGGGTTAAGAACCATTCTTGTGAGTGAATCGGTCATCTGGAAGATGACATCATCGAGTTTACCCACAATGGTCTGATCCTGATTATTAGGGAAACTATCCGCACCACTGTAATCTAGCCAGTTAAAACGGCGCACTTTGTAAGGACAGTTGTTTGCGCAATATCTTGTACCGATGCAACGGTTGTAGATCATCTGGTTCAATCCTTCGCTGCTGTGATTGGTAGCGGCTACCGGGCACACATTTTCGCAGGGAGCGTTATCGCAGTGCTGGCAGAGCATGGGCTGAAATATTGTCTGGATGCTTTCAGGATCTGCAGGGTCTCCGCTGAAATAGCGGTCAATGCGTAGCCATTGCATTTCGTGCCCACGCATAACCTCTGATTTGCCCACAACCGAAACATTATTTTCAGCAGTGCAAGCCACCACACAGGCGCCGCAACCGAAACAACTGTTCAGATCTATCGACATACCCCATCTTAATCCTGGTCGGTCATAAGCCGGGTAGAGGGTGCCCTTTTCGCGGTAATTCTCCAGACCGCCCCAGGGTGCCAGCTCTTTCTCGCGCTCGTCCCTGATCTCTGAAGGGTTCTTGATAAATGCTGCCAAAGTGGTT
>JBDTEB010000186.1:0-2922 GCA_039922795.1 Chitinophagaceae bacterium | reverse complement strand
GGAAATAGGAGAATATTTTGATGGCCAGGGTGAGCGTAAGCAAAATCAGCCACCCGCTGTTGATTCTTCGGAGCATTCAAAATAAAATTAAGGATTATGCCGTAAACACGAGGCAAACCATCTGTTTCAAGATTGCGGATGGTAGTCCGTTTTGCACGAACTTCGCGCGATGTTAGCTTCGGTTAGTGAAAAGACAAGTACACTTCCTGTAATGGAATCTTTCTATACCATCCAGGGCGAGGGCTACCACCAGGGAAAGGCGGCCTATTTTATCCGCCTAGGTGGTTGTGATGTGGGATGTTTCTGGTGTGATGTGAAAGAAAGCTGGGATGCCCTCGCGCACAAGCAGCATCCAGTTCAGGAGATCGTGGCCGGTGCATTGGAAAATGCGGGCCGTATTGCCGTGATCACCGGCGGAGAACCGTTGATGCATGATTGTACCCTGCTTACAGGCAAGCTCAAAGACGCAGGTTTTCAAACACATATGGAAACTTCAGGCTCACATCCGCTCACGGGAAACTGGGATTGGATCTGTCTTTCACCCAAAAAATTTAAGGCACCGCTGCCCGAAGTAACAGAAGCAGCCAACGAATTGAAAGTGGTGATCTATAACCACCATGATTTTCAATGGGCAGAGAAATTTGCCGTAAGGGTTTCGCCGGGATGCAAATTATACCTGCAACCCGAATGGAGCAAGGCTAGTGTAATGACACCCGCAATCATCGATTATATAAAAGAGAACCCGGAATGGGAACTAAGTCTCCAGATCCACAAGTATATAAATGTTCCTTAAAATACGGACTGACTTCAGTACTTTTTCCGGAGACAGACGTTTATAAGTGCATGCCGAAATAAAACCGGCAAAAACGACATCCGATGAAATATGGCCTGTTTTTACTTTTGAGTCTTGTGGTTTTTACAGCGAGGGCTCAGTTCGATCCCGCCAAAGTCAGCAAAAAATCTTCGCAGGCCTATTCAAAAGCCCTCGAGCTGGCGCAGAATGGCGATTACCGCCGAAGCATCGTTATCCTGCAATCCGCGGTTAAAAGTGACCCGGGATTCGCCGATGCCTGGCTATCGATCGCCGGCATGTATGGCGAACTGAAAGTGTACGACTCCGCAATCATCAATTACGAAAAGGCCCGACAGATCGATCCCGGATATTTTAAAGATTATAATCTCCCCTACTCCATTAACCTGGCTGGTCTCGGCAAATTTGACAAGGCACTCGAAGCCATTAATATTTTTCTCACCATCACCAATCTGAATGAGACAAGCCGAAAGGCTGCCGACTACCGCAAGAGCAGCTATACGTTCGCGTTAGAGATGGAAAAAACCTCCCTGAATCGCGATTATCGCTTCGAACCAAAAAACCTGGGAGACAGCGTCAATACTAAAGATTCGGAGTATTTTCCAACCATAACGCTAGATGGATCTGAACTGGTTTTCACGAGGAGGCTTAATAATTTTAATGAAGATTTTTTCAGCGCAAAGCGGGGAAAAACTTCCTGGGAGAAATCGAAACCGCTCAAAGGAAACATCAACACCAACCAAAACGAAGGCGCCCAAAACATTTCTCAGGATGGAGAGTGGCTGATCTTCACCGGTTGCAATTTTCCCGACGGATATGGAAGCTGCGATCTGTATATTTCCTACCTCACCAAAGAGGGTGATTGGTCTACCCCGGAAAATCTTGGTCCTGCCATCAACACCGATGCCTGGGAGTCTGCGCCGAGTCTGTCGCCGGATAAACGCGATTTATATTTTGCCAGCCGGCGTGCCGATGGTTATGGCGGAAGCGATATTTATGTAAGTCACCGGCTTCCTAACGGCAAATGGACCGTAGCGGAAAATGCCGGTCCCGAGATTAATACGATCGGCGATGAAAGTTTCCCTTTTATTCATGCCGATAACCAGACTTTATATTTCTCATCCAATGGTCACCAGGGGTATGGGGGCGATGATTTATTTATGGTGAGAAAAGGTCCGAAGGGCAGCTGGAGCAAGGCGCGGAACCTGGGCTACCCCATCAATACGATTGAAACGGAAGGCAGTATGGTGATAGCTGCGGATGGAAAAACAGCCTATTATGCCAGTGATCGTGCCGACTCACGCGGAGGACTGGATATTTATTCCTTTGAAATGCGCCCCGATGTGCGTCCCGCCAGAACGCTTTGGGTGAGGGGAAAGGTGCGTGACAAAAAGACCGGGAAGGGCCTGCCGTCGGCCGTAGAATTAACTGACCTTGTCACGCGACAGGTGATCAGCAGGATACAGACCGATGAAACAGGAAACTACCTGACTACCTTGCCCGTGGGGAGGGATTACGCTTTTAATGTAAATCGCCGGGGCTATTTATTTTACTCAGAGAATTTTGCGCTCGGCGGGAAAAACCCGGACTCTACGTATCACATCGATATTCCCCTTCAGCCTTTGGAAACAGATGCGACCATTACGCTCAACAATATTTTCTTTGATGTGAACCGGTTCGAGGTGAAGCCCGAATCACAGGTCGAATTGGACCAGGTGGTGTTGCTAATGAAAGATAATCCCACACTGAGGATCCAGATCAATGGCCACACCGATAATGTGGGAAAACCTGCTGACAATCTCAAGTTATCCAATGACCGCGCTCAGGCGGTGACGGCTTACATTGTCTCCAAAGGCATAGCTGCAAAACGGCTTGTAGCCAAAGGTTTCGGTGATACCGCACCCGTGGCAGAAAACAGCACCGAAGCCGGCAAAGCGAAGAACAGGAGAACCGAGTTAAAAATTTTAGGAAACAACACGTAGGGGCGGGGCCTTGCGTCCGCCTTGCCTTCATTTGTGGGCGGAGTCTTGCGTCCGCCCTGTCTGGATTTGCGGGGGGCCTTACGTTTGCCTTTCCTGCATTTGCGGGCGGGGCCTTGCGTCCGCCTTGCC
>JBDTEB010000185.1:0-7660 GCA_039922795.1 Chitinophagaceae bacterium | reverse complement strand
GGTTTCTTGGATTTCAGAAACCAGCGCCCATGAGTTTTTTGTTGGTGGCGATATTGGTCTTTGCGTGTTCCATTCCGTTAATCAGTTGGTTGGCAGAAATGAATCAGCACATACATTTCTCAGGAGCATTTAAAAATCTTGAGACACAGATAAGACAGGCTGAAATTCAGGCAACAGAATTGGAGAAACATGTTCTTGCCATGAAAAATCCGGGGGAGCTGGTATTGATGGTAATTATCATGGGCGTAATTCCCGGATTTGTAGAAGAGATTTTTTTTAGAGGGGTAATGCAACGCGTTTTTATTGAGATTACCGGGAGGCCCTGGGTAGGAATAATCATCACGGCTGTAATTTTTTCTGCTGTCCACGGTCAGTTCCTCGGATTTTTTCCAAGAGCAATGCTTGGTGTAATCCTGGGAGCACTATTCTGGTTCAGCGGCAGCATATGGCCCAATATACTCGCGCATGTTATTTTCAATGGCGTGCAGATCATTCTTGTCTATTACAATCCGAAATTTGCTGATGGCAATCCGAACTTTTCATCGGCTGTGCTCGGACTTAGTGCAATAGCAGTCACAGCAATTTTCTGGTGGATGGTGAAATCTTCGCAGACCACTTATGAAGAAATTTATGATACCGATGACGACTTTATGATCGGAAGAAAAGACCAATACACATCCTAATTCTTTCTGATGGCTTTAAATCTGCAAACCCTTCGAACGAGATCTTTGACTGCCGCAATTTATGCACTGGTAATGCTTGCCGGAATTTTTACCGGGCCCTGGAGCTTCTTCCTCCTGTTTACTTTTATCCATTTTGGCTGCTGGTACGAATACCAGAAATTACTGGCTAAGATCGATCCCGGGTATCTGCAAATTTCACCCCTTCACAAATATGGATTTCAGCTCGCCGGCTGGTGTATGATGCTATTTGCCACCAACGACTATTTTCATTTCAATGCATTATACCTGCACCAGCTGGGGTTCTATATTGGACTTACTCTAGTATTCGTTTTGCCGCTCGTGGAATTCCTTTTCTCAAAAGAACTCAGTCTCAAAAATTTTGGGTATTCCGCTTTTGGACTTTTATACATTTCTCTTAGTTGGAGCCTGATGATCAGCTTACGGACATACAATATGATAACAGATTCCGACAGGGGCTGGGTATATCCTGCCCTACTGATTTTTTCTATCTGGATCAATGACACCATGGCCTACATCGTGGGATCGCTGATAGGTAAAACCCCATTTTCACCTATCTCACCAAAAAAAACCTGGGAGGGCACGATTGGCGGAGCAATACTTTGCTGCCTCGTAATCGGTTTTGCCGGAAGTCGTCTCCTGGATGTTCCGGTCAAAGCTGCGTTTGTCATAGCCGCCATAGCAGCTATCCTCGGCACAATCGGCGACCTGCTCGAAAGTAAATTTAAACGGATGGCCCTGGTAAAAGACAGTGGTTCCATTATGCCCGGCCATGGTGGTTTTCTTGACCGTTTTGATTCACTACTATTGGCTACTCCGTTTGCATGGATCTATGCCTGGTATTTCCTGGGATAAAACCGCAGGACCTAATACCTTAACAAAAAGGGGTAATTTCTTTATGCAATACCCTTTTGCAAACCAATGTTGAACTCATTCAAATCTTCGGGGCCTGATCCTTTCATACAAATAAATTACGAAGGAAACCTATTTCCCTGATCATCGTCAGTAAGTAAAGTATCAATCAATTGGCAATACTTCACGACAAGTATTAATACGGATACTTTAATAGGCTATCCCTTAACGTTAGTTTCAGAACAAGCATGCAAAAACTGTTGAAATCCAGCACGTCACTACATTAAATTATCATTACATTTTAACTGCGTATAAATACTCGAACTACAAAAACTAATTGTGGGTCTCATTTTAAACGATTAACATTGCAGCGGTTTTTCATAGGATATTGGATTTTAAAACGGGGTTGAATTTTCATTCTGACCCCTTTTTTATTTTAACGACTATCGATGGCAAATACATCAGATTAACATATTGAAAATAAAAATGGCTTTCTTTCGAAAGCCATTTTACATTCTAACCCATCAATATATTTACATTATTATTTAGCGCATTTACAAATGCTACTATATCATTTGTAGTTATTTTTTCGACTATTTTACAGCGCTCCTTCAGCAATTTTAGCCCTTATCTTTGCTTCCAGTTCTGCAGAAAGTTCAGGATTGTCTGCGATCAATTGTTTAACCGCATCCCGACCCTGGCCAAGTTTTGTAGTATCATAGGCAAACCAGCTTCCGCTTTTCTGAATAACGCCGAGTTCAACCCCCATGTCGATGATCTCACCCATTTTGCTGATCCCCTCACCGAATATGATATCAAATTCAGCCTGGCGGAAAGGCGGAGCTACCTTGTTTTTAACCACTTTCACTTTCACCCTGTTACCTACAGCTTCGTCACCATCTTTGATCTGGGCCATCCTTCTGATGTCAAGTCGAACAGATGCATAAAATTTCAGGGCATTACCACCGGTAGTAGTTTCAGGATTGCCGAACATTACTCCGATTTTCTCCCTGAGCTGATTGATAAATATGCAAATTGTATTTGTTTTGCTGATGGTTGCGGTCAATTTCCTGAGTGCCTGACTCATCAAACGTGCCTGGAGACCCATTTTACTATCTCCCATCTCCCCTTCAAGCTCTCCTTTTGGTACCAGTGCGGCTACAGAGTCAATAACCACTACATCGATCGCACCAGACAGTATCAGCCGATCCGCAATCTCGAGTCCCTGTTCACCATAGTCAGGCTGTGAAATCAGGAGGTTGTCAATATCCACACCCAATTTCTGAGCGTAAAGACTGTCGAAAGCATGTTCAGCATCTATTATTGCGCACATACCGCCCTTCTTCTGGGCTTCGGCAATAACGTGAATAGCCAGCGTTGTTTTACCGGAAGATTCTGGTCCGTATATTTCGACGACCCTTCCTCTTGGTAAACCACCTATCCCCAAAGCCACATCGAGACCGATAGAACCTGTTGAAACTACATCCTGCGGCTCCTGCGACCTCTCATTCATCATCATCACACTTCCCTTTCCAAAGTCCTTATCTATTTTGTCAATAGTAAGTTTAAGCGCCTTGATCTTCTCCGCATTTGCATTAGACATAATCGTAAAAATTTCTATAAAATTATTGAATGGGCAAAGTTACATCTTATTATTTATGCACACTAATTTCTTTAGTATCTAAAACTAATAATTTTAGGTTCTGCAAACTTTTGCCCGGTTAACAGATCGAATCTATCAATGTATTCTTGTCCATAAGAGGGTGAAATAACCCTGATTTCAAAAACTGTTACTAAAGCAGATGAACTTCATAAATCCCGTTGGCAAAATATATCCATTGTCAGCTTGTAAGTCTACCCCGCCTGTTTATCATCTTTTTTGTACTTCCTTTCTGCCTCCTGCGCTTTATCGAAATCCAGCACTACCCCGTTGATGCAGTACCTTAAACCCGTTGGCGGAGGCCCATCCTCAAACACATGACCGAGATGAGATTTGCATCTGCCACACATCACTTCCTTTCTTACCATGCCATACGCCCGGTCAGATTCATAAATAACACTGGTATCGCTCACAGGCTCATAAAAACTTGGCCAGCCACAACCGCTTTCAAATTTGGTGTCGCTTCTGAAAAGAGGATTTCCACAAGCGCCACAATAATAAGTCCCGATCTCATTGGAAGTTTCAAACTCGCTCGTCCAGGGCCTTTCTGTTCCCTTGTTACGTGCCACCTGATAAACTTCCGGGGTAAGAATGTTTTTCCATTCCTGCTCCGTAAGATTTACCTTACCGCTTTCCGTCCTGGAATACACCGGGTTGTCCTTCTTGGAATTTTCCATACAAGTATTTTTATTGATGGTTGAAACAATTGCGGTTTGCAAAGCTGATACCATCATTTGCAGCCAATGTACTACAAAACGAGGTGTTGATTGGTTGACTGCTGAACACTTCAGGAGAATAATGTAAGGTTTAGCGCTTTGGCCATTTGATAGCGCCTACCATTATATAGCGCTGATCCAGTATATTTACGACCTGAAAAAAACAAATCTGCCAGCCTTACGTGCTTTCAAACAGGTTGGATAACTATACAAGGTGATTAAGACTATGCGTAATGTTATTCTTTTCGGTCCTCCAGGTAGTGGAAAAGGTACCCAGTCTGAAAGGCTTATAGCCAAATATGGATTAAAACATCTGTCCACAGGGGATATTCTTCGACAGGAAATTCAGCACAAGACTCTGCTGGGACTGGAAGCAAAAAAATTGATGGATAAGGGACAGCTGGTACCGGATGAAGTGGTCATCGGGATGATCGCATCAGCACTGGATTCGAATAAGCTGGGACAGGGTTTTCTCTTTGATGGTTTTCCCCGCACGGAAGCCCAGTCCATAGCCCTGGATAGCCTGCTTGCCACATACGATTCAGCCATAAGCGTTTTGCTTGCCTTGCAGGTCACAGAGGAGGAGCTGGTAAAAAGACTACTTCATCGTGGACTCAGATCGGGCCGTCCGGATGACAATAATGAAAGTGTGATAAACGCCAGAATTGCAGAGTATCACCTTAAAACCACACCCGTAGCAGATCATTATAAAAAATTTAATAAAGTCACTTTTATCAAAGGCGAAGGAACGGTAGATGAGATCTTCGATGCGCTTTGCAGCGAGATCGACAAAAGAACGGGCCCGAACCGGATTTTGCCACTGATATAAAATTTATGTTTGCATCGGGCGATGGCAACTGCTAGCGCCTATGCCATTGCCTAATCTTGCCAATCAATTCACTGTATGACGATCCATAAAGAGGGCTACAAAACGATTGCTATCTGTGTCATTGCCTTCGCTATCCTAAACCTGCTTTCTTTTTATTTTGTGAGTTTCCACTACCCCTGGATCAGCTGGGTAGTCTTTGCCGGCACTCTCGCCCTGCTGTTATTCGTTATTTCATTTTTTCGCATACCTGGCAGAAAGCTTATCATCGATGGTGGCAAGATCATTTCTCCCTGCGATGGCAAGGTTGTGGTAATTGAAGAAGCTTTCGATGAAGAATATTTCAAAGAGAAGAGAATTCAGATCTCCATCTTTATGAGTCCTGCCAATGTGCACGTTAATCGAAATTCTATCAGCGGCGAGGTCGTGTACAGCAAATATCACAAAGGCAAATTCCTGGTTGCCTGGAACCCCAAATCATCTACTGAAAACGAACGTCACAGCGTGGTCATCAGGCAGGGTGGCGTGGAAGTGCTGATCAAACAGATTGCAGGGGCCGTTGCAAAAAGAATTGTGAATTATCTACAGGTTGGTCAACAGGTTGAACAAAGCGCAGAACTGGGCTTTATTAAATTTGGCAGCCGCGTTGACCTGCTTCTCCCGCTAGGGACGAAAGTAAATGTTGACCTCAATCAGGTAGTAATGGGTGGACTAACGGTGATCGCTACCCTTTAAAAAATTTCCTGTAACTCTTGTAAAGAATAGACGGTAAAGGTAGGGACCACTTCGGTTTTTATGTTCAGGTGATTAACAAAGACCTGGTCGATACCTGCATTCATCGCGCCCTGGATATCGGCCTCAATGCTGTCCCCGATCATAATGGATTGTTCCGGTAACGCACTTGTTTTATTAAAAGCATAATGGAAGATTTCCTTATTCGGCTTAAGGCTATTGCTGGATTCAGAAGTAATGACCTCAATAAAAAATCTGTCCAGTCCTGAATTCCGCAGCTTGCTGTGTTGTATTAGTTCGAAGCCATTGGTGACCAGATGCAACAGATAGCCTTTGTCTTTCAGATATTGCAGCGTTTCGATCGCATCCGCAAAAAGCAGGTTCCTGTTTGGCAGCTCGTCGAGAAAAGTAGTGCCCATTTGTTTTGCAAGCGGTTCATCCCCGATCCTGAAATCCAGCAGCGTCAGCGCCATACGCTTCCATCTCAATTCTTCCGATTTAATCGTACCTGCACGATACCTTGCCCATAATTTTTCATTGTGGGCGAGATAATTCAGGTAAAATCTTTCAAAGCTGTTCACCCCTTTCTCTTCCAGCCGGTATGTGAGATAGATCTCTTCAAGGGTGAGCCTGCTATTGGCATCAAAGTCCCAAAGGGTATGATCGAGGTCGAAAAAAAGATGATTATATTTCATGATCGGAACGGGCATGAGCCATTAAAACAAAAATAGAATGTTTTTGTTTCTTTGAACTTCCGCAATATGCAAAAGCACAGACTATGAATATCGTTATTACAGGAGCAAGCAGGGGTATCGGAAAAGCGATCGCAGAGAAATTTGCGCAAGAGGGCCACAATCTTTTACTCTGTTCCCAAAGTGCGCATGCCCTTTATCAAACCCTTGAAGAACTTCAGCTGACATATCCCCGGCTGGTGATAAAGGCCAGACCCGCAGATCTTTCCAATAAAAACGAAGTGCTGAAGTTTGCAGAATGGGTAACCCATGAACTGAAAAATTTCCCTACAGGAAAGATCGACATCATCGTAAATAATGCCGGAAGATATTCGCCAGGACAGGTTTACAATGAACCCGAAGGCACGCTGGAAGAAATGATCAACATCAACCTCTATGCCGCCTATAATCTCACCCGCGCGCTTGTTCCAAAAATGATCGAACAAAGAGGAGGGTACATTTTTAATATCTGTTCTATTGCTTCCATACAGCCCTACAAAAACGGTGGCTCCTACGGCATCAGCAAATTCGCCCTGCTGGGATTCACCAAAAATCTGCGGGAAGAGATGAAAGAATTTGGCGTGAGGGTAACGGCAATATTGCCAGGAGCTGTGTACACTGATTCCTGGATTGGCAGCGGCCTGCCGCAGGAAAGATTTATCAGTGCACAGGATATCGCGTCAACGATTTTTAATTGTTCGCAATTATCAGCTTCGGCAACAGTCGAAGATATCGTCATACGTCCCCAGGACGGAGATATCTAACTTTTCGTGCGTTTTAACTGCGGATTAACCCTTATCCGTCCTTTGAAACCTCCGATCAAATTCTATCTTTGCAGACGCAGACAACGAAGGTTTCTCTATGATTAAATTTTTACGTGGTTTAATTTCTTACTGGTCCATTTCTTTACTGTTGATTCTTCTCAGCCTCCCCGCTACGATTTTTTCCCAGGTGAAATTTTATACCATGGTCAGTGAAAAACAACCTGACCTCAGCCAGTACATCCAGGTCGATTACACCATAGAAAACGGCAAATCGGTTGAGCGGATAGCCACTCCGACTTTTAAGAATTTCAAGATCATCCAGGGGCCTTCACAGTCTTCGGGCATGACCTATATCAATGGCGAAATGACCCAGTCAAAGTCGCTCACCTATATTTTGCAACCGCTTGTGGCGGGCAAAATACAGATTCCAGGGACCACGGCAATCGTTGATGGTAAAACGATACAGGCTGATGGGGTTACGATAGAGGTAAAGAAATCAGGCGGCAGGGGCAGTTCGCAGCCACCGTCCTTTCCCGGCGCGGGTGGCTCATTTCCATTGATGGAAGAACCCCAGGTGAACGAAGAGTATGTGTTGAAAGCGGGAGAATCCTTTCAGCAAAAAATAAAAAACAACCTCTTTGTAAAAGGGGAGGTCAATAAAACAACTTGTTATGAAGG
>JBDTEB010000184.1:0-8856 GCA_039922795.1 Chitinophagaceae bacterium | reverse complement strand
ATCATGTAAAGGATATCGGGATTCTGCGGTTTGAGGTTTTTCACACATTCTATGCCACTCATACCGCCCAGGTTTATGTCCATCAAAACTACCTGCGGATTGACGAGTAACAATTTCTCAACTGCTTCTTCACCACTTGAAAAAGATCCAACAAGCTTGTATCCATCTGCCATAGAAACGATCTCTTCAAGGGCATGACGAATATCATCTGTATCATCAACCACGCATACGCTTATCTCCATCATTCAAATTTTAACAAAGGTGAGCGATTGAGCGTTGGTTTCAAATACCACTTTGTGGTAAGAATTTTTAGTATCTGCAATGAATCATGTACTTCTCCCTGAACCACTCTTCCGAGAAAATTTCTTCAATTTTTATTATGCCGGGACGGGTGCCGCTTTCGGAGATTTCCTGTTTCAGGTCGCCGCCTTTCAGGCAAATGAGGCCCTGCTGCAGATAGTCGCCTTCCTCTTTGGCTCGCATCGGCCTTTTCCTCAGTAATGGTCGGCTCCAGGTCCAGAGATCCCTGAGGGGAGCAACCGCCCGCGAAACTGCGTAGTCGAATTTCCGGTTATGGATCTCTTCGGCCCGGCAATGCTGAATGGTAACATTATCCAGTCCGATGGCTTCGGCAACGGCTTCAACCACTGTCAGTTTTTTCCTGATACTGTCAACAAGGTGAAAGCTTACTTCCGGGTAAAAGATCGCAAGGGGAATTCCCGGGAAACCGCCGCCGGTACCAATATCAATAACTTCCGATCCGGGGGGTAATTCGGTCATTGTTGCGATGGCGAGAGAATGTAAAACATGTTTTTCGTAGAGGCCGTCAATGTCTTTACGGGAGATTACGTTGATCCGGCTGTTCCATTCGTGGTAAAGGTCTTTAAGTGCCTCGAAGCGACCGATCTGTTCAGGCGTGAATTCGCCAAAATATTTGAGGATCAGTTCCATGTCTGGCGGGGCTTTTTCCATAGTGCACTGGCAAAAATGAGGTAATAAAAAAACATCCATATATCAAGCAGCCACCACCAGGCAAAAAGGTCCTTTTCGTCGAGGTTATTCATGCTCTTGTAATAAATTATGCCCTGGCACAAAAGCCTCAGCGCGTAAATTCCAATGGCCAGTCGCCAGTCGAAAAATACAGCTGAAAGCACAAGCAGCGGGTAGAACAGAAACTGGGAAAGAGAGTAAAGTCCAAGGAGGAATTTATGCAACGGCTTGTAATATTTCCCTGTAGTGTAGTGCCTGCGTTTCTGCTTTGCCCAGGCGTTAAAAGTAAGCTTCGGTTCCGACAAGGTAAAAGAGTCTTTTTCGATGACTATCGCTGTGTTTTTAGAAGTGGCGGCGAGACTGATAAACAGGTCGTCATCACCACTCGGGACGTGATTGATAGACGAAAAACCCTTGTGTTTAAAAAAGAGGCTTTTACGATAGGAAAGATTTCTGCCCACACCCATATAGGGAATGCCTGCCAGGGAATAAGACAGGTACTGCAATGCGGTATGAAAGGTTTCGAAACGGATCAGTTTATTTACAAGCCCCGGTTTTTTATTGTAGGCTCCATAACCAAGCACTATGTCGATTCCTTCGAAATATCCATCCTGCATCCTGCTGATCCAGAACTCTGAAGCCGGCACGCAATCGGCATCGGTAAGCAATATTATTTCGTGTTTCGCCTCTTTGATACCCATCGATAAAGGATATTTTTTCCCGGGAATTCCCAGGGCTTCCTGGGAGAGATTTACAGCGTGCAGCTGTTTGAATGATTTATGTAAACCTTCCAGCAGATACTGTGTGTCGTCCTGACTATTATGATTGACTACGATCACTTCATGGGTGGTCGGATAAGACTGGAAAAAGATGCCTGGCAAATTCCTGGCGAGGTCGGAAGCTGCATCCCGTGCGCAAACAACCACACTCACAGGATGTTGCTGTGAAGTTTCTTTTAATGGAACCTTGTAATAAGCAAGCCTTCTGAAAAGAAACAGGTAATAACAGAGTTGAATGAATGTGATCGAAGCAAACAGATAAAAAACAATCTCCCATAAATGGACCTTCAGCAGCATAGCTTTTCTTGGGTTAGGTGCGAAAATACTGATTACGCTGAACTCTCTTTCTTCTTTTGATAAAACCGGATGATCGGCAACAGGATTGAAGGAAATATGAATACTTTCACCGCCACCATTATTTTACCTTGTAAATACCAAATATGAAATTCTTATCACTCATTGCCATCTCGGCCATTTTGTTTTCAGGCTGCGGATTCGGGGGCAAACCAGTTAACGGAAACGGAACGATATCTTCCGAAGAGAAAACGATTTCTGCTTTTAAAGACGTAGAGACCGGTGGTAATTTCGAGGTGTATATCAGCCAGGGAGAGCTGAAACCCATGAAGATAGAGGGAGATCAGAACCTTCTGGAATATGTTGAGGTTGAGCAGACGGGTGACAAACTGGAAATAAGAACCCGGGACGGTTATAACCTGAAAAGTGACAAGGGGATCAAGATTTTTCTAACAGCGCCGGTTTACAAAAGCATCCGCGTGTCAGGAGCAGGAAATATTATTGGCCAGGGCAAACTGGTTAATGATGCCGACCTCAAAATTTCGGTAAGTGGAGCAGGGGATATCACGATGGATGTGGATGCGCCGTCCATCGAAAGCAGTGTTTCCGGAAGCGGGAACATCAATATGAAAGGCGAAACCAGGGATTTCAAGGTAAGGATCTCCGGGGCTGGTGAGGCTCATTGTTACGACATGAAGGCGGAAAATACCGATGTGCACATCAGCGGAGCCGGAAGTGCCGATGTGTTCGCCAGCGTAAAACTGGAGGCTCATGTTTCCGGTGCCGGAAAAATATCGTATAAGGGAAGTCCGAAAACCGTGAATCAACAGGTTTCTGGAGCGGGCAGTGTGAATAAAGCAGGGGATTAGCACTGGTGACTGGCGATGCTTTTGGTTTGTGATATAATGCCGGGGCTTGGGTGATGAATTCGTTTGGTTTGTGATATGGGGCCGGGCCCTTCGGTGATGAATGCGTTTGGTTTGTGCTATAATGCCGGGGCCTTGCGTAATGCTTTTGGTTTGTCTCGTAGGGGCGGGCCTTGCGTCCGCCTTGCCTGCGGAAGACGCCGCGTGTAGCACCTGAAAAAGGTAAAAAACACCGTTTAAATTACACACAAAAAAGGCTTCCAATCGGAAGCCTTTTTGCATTAAGTGTATAAGGGGATTATTGTTTTACAAAACGTTCGTTGAAAGTAAGGCCCTCTGCTGCTACGTGAACCACGTACATGCCTGCAGCAAGCTGGGACACATCGACTGAAATTGATTCACTGGAAAGAACAACCTGCATATTTCTGACGGTAACACCTGCAAGCGAAACGATAGATAAAGTTGCTCTCTGGTTGGTCTGCGGGGTGCTCAACGAAATGTTTACTTTTTCAACCGCGGGGTTAGGACTAATCGTCATTCTAACATCTGCAGCATAGTTGATTAATACAACGTTGCTGTAAGTTGATTTGCCGTCTTTGTCATATTGCTTAAGCCTGTAATAGTTGTTAATGGTTGTTGGTTTGTAATCTGTGAAAGCATATTGTGAAGTTCCGGTAGAAACATTTGAAGAAGCTACTCGTCCAACCTTTGTAAATTCAGTTCCGTTTGCCGATCTTTCAATGTCAAAATGACTTGTGTTGATTTCATTCGCAGTGATCCATTTAAGGTCATTGTACTGGCCATTTCTTTTTCCTTTGAATTCCACAAATTTCAGTGGGAGAGTAGATGCTGCGATTTCCATCAGGATGGCTGAACTGAAAGGGGCAAGTGTAATTGAATTAGCGTATTGATTTTTCTCCAGGTCCATATAGGTTTTACCTAGAGCGATTGTTTTTGGGGCATCTGTTGCATTGTATTCGAATCTAACATATTCATCAACATTGTTCATGGTAACAGCAGCTTCATAAAGAGACACATTATCCAGATACAGCGGGCAATTACGACCATCAATTTTAAATACCAGTGTAGCTGCATTGCTTGAAGAGGTTGCGTGGAAGAGAAATTCCTGTTCGCTTCTCGAGTTGGTATTTTTGAAAGGTATCACCTCGGCAAGGTTGTCATAAGAGCCTTCGTTGCGGCGCAGGAACACGGAAAGATCAGCGTCGGAATTGATACCCAGCATGCTGAAGCTAATTACATACGTTTTTCCGGCAGTGATCGATCCGATGTTCAGGATCACATCGGCAGTACTTATGTTTCCGGAAGAGGTATTGTAACCTATTTTCAAAGCGCCTCCGTCGAGTTTACCATCGTTTGACCAGGTAGTGGAAGAGTAGTAAGGCACGGAGAAACTTGAGGCGCCGCTTACGTTGCTGTTGAACGTGCCATTGGCGAAAAGATTATTACCAAGGCTTTTGGAACTGAAGGCAGGAATTTCCATTGGTGTTTTCTTTGCGTTCCAGTCTTTATTATAAGTTGACTGCCATCCTTCGAGGTTGTAAACCTGCTGGTTGCCTACCGCTTTTGTGTTGATAACAAGACTTTCATTGATTGGGCGGCAGTAGAAATTACGATCGAAGCTTCCAAAATGTGCGATATCGTTTTCTGTTGATTCAAGGTTTGTAGCAATCTGCGTCGCTGTTTTGGAAAAAAATTGATTTCCTGTTGCGTTGATGTTTCGGATGGGGTCAAGTGGCTCAAGAAAGTCATGTACCATTCCTGCCTGGATCCTGTTATTGAATAATTTATTGTTGGTTACCGTGATCTCGTGTGAATTGTGTAGGAAGATGCCGTTCTCACTGCAGTTTGCGATGGTATTACCAGAGATTTCAACATTTGCTGTTCTGTCGTCCATATAAATTCCGCTTGCTGCAGTAGGTATTGTTGAATTTGTTCCGTTCGGATTACCTATTCCGTTAATGATGATATTGTCGAGTACTTTCTGTTCGTGAAAAACATTGTCGCCGTTTGTGTAAATGGCTCCGCCGTCATCTTTTGTAAGTGCGAAATCTTTAATATGATTTTTTCTAACAGTGGTATAATCACCGTAAAACCTGATGGCTACATAACCAATACTATCCAGTTTGTTTAGTTCGATCAAATTGTTTGAACCGTGTACCACCACACCTTCGTAAGTCTGGTTGTTGTTCTGGCCCATACCGGCTTCAAGGCCGATATTGTGTATCGTGTTTTTGCTGATGGTCGTGTTGGAGCAATAGGGAGCGGCATAAATTCCGTTGCTGAGGGCATGATTTATATTGCTGTTGGTTACAGTAAGATAATTAAGGATAAAACCTTTCAAGGCGTAAGCACCGGCGTAGATAATATCAGCATTCTGAATAGTGATGTGGTTAGCGTATTCAATATACATATTGTTTACGTTACCACCACTCACCTGTATGTTATCAAAAGTTATGTAATCATGGGCAGTGCACGTGATGATCATGTCTACAGTGCTGGCCTGAACTTTTTTTGATGTTGGGTTTGAAGCACTGTAAACCTGGAGTTTATGCGTATTAGGGTTGAAGTACCATTCGCCCTCCCTGTCGAGCGTTCTCGGATCGTTCTGGATAAAATATCCGTACCAGTCAAGAGGCTCGTATCCGCTGGTGTTAATATAAGAAAGGGAATTACCTGAATGACCGGTTATTGTTCCCCTGTCATAGATCCATTCGTTCTTCCTGATCACCAGTTCGGCACCGGTCCAGTTTGTGTTTGAACCCAGGTCGTTGTCAGTGATGCTGTTTTTTCCGTTGTGCGAATCGATCACCAGGTGTCCACCATTTGTTTGATTGCTGTTTGGAAATCTTCCAAGTGCCTGTAGCGAATTGTCGATGATTACTGTATTAAGTCCGGTTGAGCAGGAAGCACAATCAGCTTCCCATTTGTTTGAACCGATTGATTTCCAGTTTTGAATGTTTGAAAGCCCTGTAAGTATCGGGCGCGCACCTATGCCATAAGCAGAAAGTACGATAGGAGCGTTTTGTGCGCCAGACTTGCTGATGCTAAACGAACCGTAGAAAATTTCACCTCTTTTGAAAAGGATTGAATCGCCCGGTTGAACCTGCGAAAAGAATGTATTTAGTTTTAGAAGTGACTTCCAGGGAGTGGCCGGATTTTGTGCCGACTGCTGAGAGCGGGAGTCATCGCCAGAAGTGGAAGAGAAATAATAGTTGTTCGCGCTGGCATTAATTGTGAAAAGAACGACTACTGCAGAAAGTAAAAAATGTTTCATAGAGTGAAGGATATTAGGGTTCTATTTAATCGAAAGGGGGATTAGGCCTTTTGTTGCTTTTCGATTATTATTATACAAAAGTAGAACGCCGCGAAACTTTCCTCTATGACATCCATCATTGGTGAAAATGATAATAGTCAAGCCCACAGCCGGTTTTAGACAGCGTGAAACTACTTGCCTGTTGACTATTGTTAAATGAGTGTCAGTAATACACGTCTTTAACGGTAATGTGCAAACGCATTTAGGGCCGCTGTGGCAGCGGCCCTAAATAAAAAAAGCCGTCTCGATGTGAGACGGCTTTAAACTTTAAAGAATATCAGCTAATTACAGCTTTACAAATTGTTTAGTGATTGTTTTGTTGTCGTACACCATCGTCACAATGTAGGTACCAGCTTTCCACGGAGCTACATCAACTGCGATGTTCTGTGGGGTAAGTGATAGAGGTACTGATTTCACAGCCACACCAGAAACCGAGTGAATATTCAGGGTTGCTTTTTTTGTTCCTGCAGGTGCAGTTACAGCGATGGTCAACACATCTTTCACAGGATTCGGGCTCAGGTTAAGGGTGAGTTTCGCTGCATTTACCGCGGCAAAGTCACTTGTGGTTGCTTCTACAGTAGCCGGAGCCGCAGGCGCGGTGCTAAGAAGGCTCAGTCCGCCGGTGATTTTGAAAAGCACAACTCCGGTATAAGGCTGAAGGGTGATGCTTCCATTGTACCTGTTGTATTTGGCATCAACATAATTACCATCAAGTGCAATGGTTTTGGCATCGGTAGATGGATTTATCTCCATACGAATATAATCATCCGGGTTACTGTTGTAAGGGATAGACACCGGAGACTTTACCGAGAAAATATCCTTGCCGATATTTTGTTTCCACTGGCCAAGCGAGTAATTCGTTTGCAGGTAATTCTGATTGGGAAGGAAGGTTCCGATAGTTCCGTTGTCATCAGCAGGGCGGCAGTAGTAGTTATTATCGAAATTGCCAAACTGGGCAATATCGTTACGATTGGTTACGAGCCATGTAGTATACTGTTTGGGTGTTTTGGCAACCAGCACGTTATTGTACATCTGGATGTTTCTCACAGGATCGTTGGGTTCGAGGATGTCTTCGTTCATTACCACACAAGCCCTTCCGGCATTGTAGACTACGTTGCCATTTAGATTGATCTCATGTGAATTGTGAATGAATACACCGTTTTCACTGGTGTTGGCGACAAAGTTGTTAAATACATCAACATTAGACGTCTTGTCATCGAGGTAAATACCGCTTGAAGCGAGGTTTTCATTCTGATCTGTACCTTCTTTAGATCCCTGACCGTTGGTCACGATATTTCCGATGATCTGGCGACCCCATTTATCATTTTCACCAGCTGCGTAAATACCGCCGCCATCATCAGTGGTAAGGTTGAACTGGTTAACATAGTTATTTTTAATCACGATGTTTTCGCCCAGCAGTTTGATACCATTGTAACCTGTATTTTCTACCACATTGTTCAGAACCTGGTTGCCGGAACCCTGAATAACGATACCCTGGAGGGCGTCATTATTGCTCAAACCCATTCCCGGATATAAACCGGTATTGCGAACGATATTGTTGCGAATCATTGCTCCTGTGCAATGCGGGGCTACATAAACTGCGTTGTTGTTAGTGCGGTCAACCAGTGAATTTTCAAACACGAGGTTATTTACATAGTTGGCAGTCAGTCCGTTAACGCCAGAGAAAAGGAACTCACAATTTTTTACATCCGTATTGTTCGCACCGGCAGAAATTTCAGCACCGTTGATGTTTGCTCCCTGGAAAGAAATATTGTCAACAACCACATTGCTTACACTGCGAATGGTAAGAAGAGTTGGGACCACACTGGCTTTCACCTCAACGTTGTTGGGATTGGTTGATCCGAAATAAACACGGAGTCTTTTGCTATTCTTATCATAGAACCATTCGCCATATTGATCAAGTGTGCCCGGATGATTCTGTATGAAATATCCAAAACGGTCAGTCGGCGGCATCGGAGATGCACTGTTGTATGTGAATGAATTGGAAGAATATCCTGTGAGCAGGTTCCTGTCAAGTACCCAGCGATTCTTCCTGATCACCAGTTCCGCTCCGCGCCAGTCAGTGATTAAAGGGATCTCATTGTCGTAGATTGTTGAGTTGCCAGAGTGACCCTCGTAGGTCAGGTATCCGTTATTTTTATCGGAATAGTTTGGCCATCTGCCCATGATCTCGAAAGTATTGTTGATGGTGACCATATTTACCTGTGTACCACCTGCGCAAGGTGCTTCCCACACTCCTGAAGATACCTGGTACCAGTTGGAAAGTGTGGCAAAGCCGGTGATGATGGGTTTTGCGCCTGATCCGTAGGCAGAAACGATAACACCTGCTGCGTTAATATTAAGACCACCAGGGAAAGTTTCCCCTCTTTTGAAAAGCAGCGCATCACCACTTCTGAGGCCATATACAACTGCATTCGCTTTTCCTGTAGTTCTCCATGGTGTACTGGAATTTTGCGCCTGTGAAGCACTTCTGTTATCGTCACCTGTAGTGGACGAAAAGTAATAGTTTGTTCCACCAGTCAAGCCACCGCTGCCACTTTCTGCAGGAGGTGTTGGCGTTTGAGGTGTTGAC
>JBDTEB010000183.1:0-2780 GCA_039922795.1 Chitinophagaceae bacterium | reverse complement strand
CGGACTAATGATGATTTCGGCTATCTTTACCGCCCTGATCTGAACACCCGCAAAAAATAAAAAGCTACAATAAATTATGGCAAAGCAGGCAAAAGCAAAACCGGCGCCGGCCAGCGCTTCAAATATTACACCCGAATCTTTTCAGTTCATGGTTGACTACGTAAATAATCCATCTCCCGTTGGATTTGAGAGTAGCGGACAGAAGATCTGGCTTAACTATTTAAAGCCTTATATCGACACAAGTTTTTCCGATCCATATGGAACTGCGGTAGGAGTAATAAATCCTGAGCATCCTTTTAAAGTTGTTATAGAAGCTCACGCAGATGAGATCAGCTGGTTCGTAAATTATATTACTCCGGAAGGACTGATTTATTTGAAAAGAAATGGTGGCGTAGATCACCAGATAGCACCAAGCCAGAGAGTGTTTATTCATGGCGATAACGGGATGATCCCCGCTGTTTTTGGCTGGCCCGCAATACACACGCGACTTGGTAATGCAGAGGCCAAGGAACAACAGCCAAAAGTTGAAAACCTTTTCCTTGACACCGGTGCGCGAAACAAAAAAGAAGTTGCTGATCTCGGAATCCATGTCGGTAGCGTGGTCACTTACCAGGATGGTTTTGCGCAATTGTCTAACGATTATTATGTAGCAAGGGCTTTTGATAACCGGATTGGTGGTTATATGATCGCCGAGGTTGCCAGGATGCTTAAAGAAAACAAGAAGAAATTACCCTTTGGTTTATATATCGTAAATGCGGTACAGGAAGAAGTAGGACTCCGCGGGGCGGAAATGATCGCGAGAAGGATCAAACCGGATATTGCGATTGTAACCGATGTTACCCATGATACGTCAACGCCAATGATTAATAAAATTATTGAAGGGGAAGTATCCTGTGGCAAAGGGCCAAGCCCCGCCTACGGTCCTGCTGTTCATAATAAATTATTGCGGTTTGTTCAGGATGTAGCAGCCAGGGCGGATATTCCCCTGCAGATGCGTACGGTTAGCAGAAGCACCGGCACAGATACCGATTCCTTTGCATACGCCTTTGAGGGATGTCCCTCAGTGTTGATCTCGATCCCGCTGAGATATATGCATACTACGGTGGAAATGATTCATAAGACGGATATTGAACTGACCATCAGACTGATGTATGAAACATTGCTTGCATTAACTCCTGAGGTCAACCTCAGTTATCTCTGATACCGTTTGTCATCAAATCTCACCATTTTACTTAGGTTTGCCTGAAACTATCCCATATGTCTTTACCAATAAGGAATAACTGGACGAAGAAAGAAATTACTGAAATATACGATATACCACTTCTTGAACTGATCTATAGAGCCTCTGCTATTCACCACGAATTCCAGGATACAGCCGAAGTACAGGTATGTACGCTGCTTTCCATAAAAACCGGCGGATGTACAGAAGACTGTGCTTATTGTCCACAGGCTGCCAGATACAGTACCGGCGTTGATGTACAGGCGTTAATGAAAAAGGAAGATGTTCTGGCCTATGCTGAAAAAGCCCGCAATGCAGGTTCTACCCGTTTCTGTATGGGAGCCGCCTGGAGGGAAGTAAGGGACAATCGCGACTTCGACCGCGTACTCGACATGGTTAAAGGAGTAAATGAACTGGGGATGGAAGTGTGCTGTACGCTGGGGATGCTCACTGAAGACCAGGCAGCAAAATTACAGGCGGCAGGACTTCACGCCTACAATCACAATGTTGATACCTCCGAAGAACATTATAAAGACATTATTACCACCCGTACCTACCAGGACAGGCTTTCTACACTCGGAAACGTTCGGCGGGCGGGTATAAGCGTTTGCAGCGGCGGTATTATAGGTATTGGTGAAACCCATGACGACAGAATTGGCATGCTTCATACGCTGTCCACACTTCCCACGCATCCGGAAAGTGTGCCCATAAACGCATTGGTACGGGTAAAGGGAACGCCGCTTGAAAACACGGAGAAGATCAACACCTGGGAGATGATCAGGATGATCGCCACCGCAAGAATTATTATGCCCAAAACGATGGTGAGACTGAGTGCGGGCAGAACGGAGATGAGCCTGGCAGAGCAGGCTCTTTGCTTTATGGCAGGTGCGAATTCCATCTTCGCCGGAGATAAATTACTTACCACACCAAATCCATCATTCGAAGAGGATAACGCGATGTTTGAGTTGCTGGGTCTCAAGCCAAGAAAAGCGTTTAAGGATTACAGTGATGAAATAAGTGAAGAGTTGAAGCCTAATTACGTTACATCTCTATAAAACGAAATCTTTCATATTCACATTGATTCCAAACTGGTTGTAGGCCGTGTTGCTCTGATAGTAAGATCGGGCGTAACGGATCTGCAATTTCTTGAACAGCACACCCACGCCAAGAGAGAATCCATTTAATCCGTTGGTCACACTTTGCACATTAAGCTCACTCCTTCTTAAATGATTATACGCCGCGCTGATCTCAATTTTATCGCCGGCAAAAAACTGGGCGCCAATGATGATATGCCTGAAAATGTTGTCTATGGAAAAACCCTTTCCGACAGCATTCGAAAATGCATTATCGTTGTTGAAAGTTGTATCGTTATAGAGAATATTAAATTGGTGAAGATGATGACCAGTGATGGAAAACTGCACTGGTGCATTCGCGAGCCTTTTTGTAATACCCAGTTCCAGATCAAAGGGCAAACCATCACCGGCAGACCCCTCATAGTTTTTTAACTGGGCACCCATATTTTTAAGCACCACCGATACCTGTAACTTTTTTGACGAATCAT
>JBDTEB010000182.1:0-12235 GCA_039922795.1 Chitinophagaceae bacterium | reverse complement strand
AGGTTAATAAAAATTTGTGTGGTACGGCCATTGGGGACTTTGAATGCATAAGCAACCGTTCCGCGTTCGTTGGAGACCACCCGGGGCTCATCGGGCAGCGTTTGATTTTTCCATGCCTGAGAGACAGCCGGGTCCCCGGCGATGCCGAACTGCGCCCATAGGCTGTCGCGTACACGGAACCACGGGGCATTGTCGTAATAACCATGCCGCACAAGGTTATAAAAACGATCAGTGCCGTGCGGCGACCAGTCGCGATGCACTTCCAGTTCAATCACCCCTTTGGTGGTCTCCAGCGCTACATGAAATACGCCTGGTGCGGCTTTGCTGAAAGCCGGATCCTGCGGACTCAGCAAATTGACTTTAGGCGTGCAGGCCGTTGCCAGCAACAGCAGTGATATCAGGTATTGTTTCATTAATCTTGTCAATGTGCAACGGTTTTCATTTTGACGGGCGATCGCTACCACCTCACAACCCTGCCTTTGTTAGCTTGCTTTAGTAGATCAGTGATTTTCTGTGCATACACAGCAGTGATCCTGATATCCTGGCTAACGGATAACAATAGCCGATAACAATGACGGGTTCAAATGCATATCAGTAAGGCCTTGTTTCCGTCATCATGCTGAGAAAAAAGCATTTGGCCATCGAGCTTTATGCTTCATCCAATGGTAAGGGTATTCCCAGATCGGCCCGCGACGGCTGAACTACATTTAAAAGTAGCGATTCTATCCAGTTCCGGGCAACTGTTTCTTACCCGGCCTTTACCTTAAATTAGCATACTCTGAGTTCCAGGCACTTTTTGCCCGATCTTGTACTAAACCGGCACATAATTGGTGTCGCTTGTTCAGGATATTAAATAAGGAGAAAAAATGTCAGGATATTTTTAAACGAACGACTAAACTGTTTCAGGCTCTGATCCAACATTTACTTAAATCAGTTTGTTGTGACAGCACCGGGTCTCCCGAACGTATCGAAGAAACAGTTTTCCAATAAAGATCATTGTTGACCTGGGATATCAAAGTCGAGATAAAGCAACCTTCATGAGAGACTTAAAAATATATAATTATGAAAGCAATTTGGAACAGTCAGGTAATCGCTGAAAGCACTGATACCGTAGTAGTGGAAGGAAATCATTATTTTCCGGCTGATGCTGTCAGGAAAGAATATTTACAATCATCTGATACGCATAGTACCTGCCCATGGAAGGGGCTTGCCTCATACTATTCTATCAGCGTTGATGGCAAGATCAATAAAGATGCCGCATGGTTTTATTCGCAGCCAAAAGATGCAGCCAAAGAAATAAAAGACCATGTAGCATTCTGGAAAGGCGTCCAGGTAACACAATAAAAAAATTATGCGTTTTAAAGATAAAGTATGCATCGTAACCGGGGGGAAGCTCAGGCATTGGCAAACCCACCTCCCTGCAATTTGCTCGTGAGGGTGCAATGGTCGCGATCCTCAGCAGGAGAGAAGAAGAGGGAAATGAAACAGTAGCTGATGAAATCACTTGTGCATTGTAACCGCGACTTACGCGTCTGGATACATTTGCGAACCCTCAAACAAAGTATTCAGATTCAGTTTATCCATCACTTTTATAGAACACTACCGCTTTTACATTGAATTTCTCCTGCCAGCTGACTTTTCCCCTTACTGTCTTTGATTCGGGGATAATATTTTTTTAAATCCTCGTGCCTGCCAGATTGTATAGAAAGCGCACAATACGCATTAGCGAGCCATTTGTCAAAGATCAACGGAACGGGGTTGGGCGGAGGGTTCATCATCTGCCCGATGAAATTAAACAGTTTGGTAAAATATGGATATCCCAGTCCTTGAATTTTATAAGGCTCTTTGGTAAGGTCTTCAAACAATGATGCCATGTTTCCGACCTTAATTGAATCTTGTATATGCCTAAGGGTGCGAGTCACAGACTCTCTGGATTGGTCAATGGCATGTTCAAAATTCTTTTCTGCTTTACGACCTATTCTAATCCACCCATAAAAGTGTGGCGATAAAACCCTTGTAGAGATCCTCTTCATACAATTGGCTCACCTGGTCTCTTTGTAGAGTTTCGGGAGAATAGTGTTTGATCAACTGAGCCAGTTCTCTTCTCCCATTTGATTCCTCAGTGCGATTGGATTCGTCTTTCTGGATATACTTCTCGATGGCTTCTTTTGAGCATAAGGTGATTAATTGTTCACCGGTTTTTGGTATTCGGTGCACATTGTCGGAAAGATACTGCGGAACATTCATTGGACTCAAGGGTTAGGTTTATACTAAATGCAACCATCAAAGCTATCCCATTCCTAGAGTAATCGATATATTGCCGGGCAGATTGTTCGAACAAAAATTGCCGTGATTATAATAAGATAATTCTTTGCTTTTCCCATTTCCATCTTTTTACTAAACCATAAATCTCTACTTCCTGACACTAATTGGAAATTGTGGTACCGGAACTTTCCTCGGTGGATTGGTCTTCAATTGCTCCAAAATAATCTGTATCGCCTTCTCCAGCTTCGGGTCATGCCCGTTTATCTTAATTTCATTTAATTTACGAGCAGCACGATAAAAAGACCGGAAAGATCCGCGTGATGTTTTCGCATTGTAAGTTATAGGAAAATGGAGGCCGACAGTCGTATTTTTTTAACTGTCTCAACACCAACTCTTGCTTTCTTCTCCTTGCTGTTTAATACATAGGAGACAAGGGCAGTTGAAACGCCAACGTGTAGCGCCACATCTTTCAAAGACACCTTTTTCAGCATAGACAAATACAATTTGCTTAAACGATTAAACAAGCTAATTTCGTTCTGCGCCTTCAACATCCGATTTCTTATTTGATTGAGTTGCCTTCCTGCTAACTGCGTAGATGGCAGAAGATTCTGGTCAGGGTTGTCCACAGGATTTCGGTTAAAAATTTCAAATCTGAACTTTTGAAACCAGATTTTACGCCTCGTGTCTCAGCGATTCTTCAGAGCATTTTACATCGTGTACATACTTAATAAACGGAAAAGCTAAGTTTAAAAAAAGACTATGAAATATCTCTTAAGGAAAATTAAATGTCAGGAATATCTTCTCGCCTGTGTGTTTTTTTTAATTGTACTTTTTATCTCACCATCAACTATAGTTGCACAGGATACAGCCCGCAAATCTTCCGGTGTAAAAAATGAAAGGAGCCTGTATTTAAACAACCTTCAGCAGGTCTCCCGTCTTACCGGCAATCCCTTGAAAGGAGAAAACCTTCCTGCTCCCAATAACACAGCTGAAAACTTTGATGTGGGCGGCACCGACCTGGGTATCTTTTGGAAGATGGATAGTTCCCGGGTAGGTATTTTTTTGGTGATACAAATGGAAAAGGTTTTGTTGCTGAAAAAGGTGGCGGCAACGGCGGTAACTGGCGCTCAAACGTTGTTGCGTTTACGCGGGACACTAAGTTGGAAGACGGGCTTACTATCGAAAGCATGGCCCTGGACAGTACAGGCGCGGCAAGAGAAATTTGCGCAGGGGCTAAATCCAATCCCGGAAAATATCAAACTTCAATTCCCACTGCAGCGATACGCACAGCAGGAGTAGATTATGTTCATTATATGAATATTTACGAGTGGGCCGGTCAGAATGGAAGGTGGCTTACGAATTTTTCATCTATATATGCATCCTATGATGGAGGTAATACGTGGACAAGAAAACCAGAGGTGACTTTCAAGACAGACAGTAAGTTCTCTCAAGTCTGCTATGCTAAAAAAGATGGTTTCGTTTTTATGATTGGTACGTTAGCAGGCAGAGGCAGTTCGGCATATCTCGCAAGGTTCAAAGAAGCTGACATGTTGAAGATAAATCAATATGAATATTGGAACGGCAAAGCTAAAAAGTGGGTAAAGAACCAGGAAGAAGCTGCTACAGCAATAATAGAAGGGCCGGTTGGAGAAGCTTCGTTGCTTTACCACGAAAAGTATAAAAAATGGATAATAGCTTATAGTTATGACGGCGCATATGAAGCTGTAAATAAGAAAAAGATTCACGCCATAGTCTATCGTGATGCGAAGGAATTGAACAACAGGTGGAGTGATATGAAAGTTTTGACAACGGAGAAAGAATATCCAGGTCTATACTCCCCATATTTTTATCCAGATGCAAATGATTCCGATACGGTTTATTTTACGATGTCGTTGTGGAAACCGTACAACGTTTTTTTAATGAAAGCAGATATTCAATTTACAAACGTGTTTTAAAGATCAGCCGGGTGATTTTGATTCACGCCTCCGAATGCAGATCTTATCAAAGACGAACATTTTATCAGTTATAAAGATTGGGCTACTTTTTATTTTACAAAGTCTACTAATTTATCAGGAGTAATGGGTAAAGTTCTGATTCGTTTTCCCGTTGCATGATAAACGGCGTTGGCAACTGCCGCTGCAAAACCAACATTAGCAATTTCACCTAGACCTTTACTACCGATTGGATTTATGAAAGGGTCGGCTTTATCAATAAACAGCGCTTCTATATGCGGTACATCCGCACTTACAGGTACATGGTAATCGGCCAGGTTATTATTTACACAACGTCCAAACCGGTGATCGAACACACAATCTTCCATAAGCACCATTCCTATACCACTAGTTACACCGCCCATAAGTTGGCTTGCCGCAGTCTTTTTGTTAATGATGTTCCCGGCATCCGCTACTGTGATTACTTTTTTTATGCGAACAACGCCAGTTGCGCGATGCACTAATACCTGAACAAAATGAACGGCAAAAGAGTAAATCGAATATTTATTCCTTTCGTCTCCTGCCTGGGACTCTTTTGTTACTTCCAGCTTGGAAAGGTTAGTTTGCTTTAAGACATCTGCATAGGCAACTCTCTTTGAAGCATCCGAATTTAATGTTATACACCCTTGTGCAAAAACAAGGTTTTCAGGCTTTGCATTTTTTAGCACTGAACCTTCTTTGGTTATTACCAGTTCAGCCATCTTTTGTTGCAAGGCAACACATACATCGTACACTGCCGAGCCTAAAGTAGAAGTGGTAGTGGATCCGCCTTGTGTAGGTCCCGGTGGAAGCAATGAATCTCCTAATTCAAAAGTTATTTTATCAGCTGATAAACCAAAGGCTTCAGTAGCAATGCCAGTCATGGTAGTTGCAGTTCCCGGACCGCTGTCGCTTACTGCACTTTGCAACACCAATGAACCATCGGCTAATAAAATAGCCCTAACTGTCGCCCTTCCACGATTTGCGCTGAAGTTGCCTGATCCGGTTCCATAACCTAATTGCCATTCACCTTCCGGCATAGAGTCAGGCTTAGGATTTCGTTTATTCCATCCAATGGCGCCCATGCCTTTTTGATAACATTCTTTTAGATACTTGCTTGACCACGGAAGGTTACGCACTGGGTCAATATCTGCATGATTTTTTATCCTTAATTCGATTGGGTCGATGTTTAATGCGTAAGACAGCTCATCCATGGCACATTCCAATGCATAAGCGCCTGTAGCTTCTCCCGGGCCTCGCATCCAGGTAGGTGTGCTTTTATCAAGAGCGATGATCTTATAGCTCGTATTTACATTAGGACAGGCATACATCACCTTGGATATATCTACCGTTCTGTCAGTAAACTCTTCATAATTGGATGTTTCGGAAATGGCTTCGTGTGTTAGCCCGGTAAGCTTGCCATCAGGCGTAGCGCCTAAACCTATTTTTTGCCACGAATAGGGTCGGTAACCTACCATAGTAAACATCTGCGAACGGGTTAATACGAGCTTAACAGGCTTGTTTACTTTTTTTGCAGCCAGAACTGCAGCTATAACATGAGGCCATGTACGTAAACCTGAACCAAAGGCTCCTCCAACAAAATCAGCATTTACCTGTACGTTTTGTTCTTTCAGTTTAAAAGCATCCATAATGCTTCTTTGCGTTGATTTTACACCCTGTGTTTTATCATACACCGTCACCTTATCCTCTGCCTCCCAAAAGGCAGTTGTAGTATGAAGCTCCATCGGGTTATGCACTTCTACAGGAATAATATATTCCGCTTCTATTTTAATTGCTGCATGCTTATATGCATTGGCTTCACCTCTTACATAGTCCGCATAGCGGGGGCCTTTTGCTAAAGCTGCTTTGTCTCTATTGGCTTCTACGCTGGTTTGATGTGCATCTTTATTGTACGCTGTTTTTATTAAGGTAGCAGCGTAAATTGCACACTCGTATGTCTCTGCAATAACAAGCGCAATGGGTTGTCCGGCAAAATAGATACGTGCATTTTGAAATATTCGAAAAGGGTCACCGGCAGAGGGAGGTTTAGCAGGATTGCCACCAGTTTCGTAACCTGGAATGGCAGGTGCATTGCCATGATAAATTACAGCCAGCACACCCGGTGCATTTTCGGCTTTTTTTGCATCGATGCTTTTAATATCTCCTTTTGCGATGGTGCTTTCAACCAATACGGCGTAAGTCAATCCTGGAATTATGTAGTCTGCCGCATACTTTGCTGCACCTGTTACTTTTTGCTTACCGTCAACACGATCTAATTCTCTGGCTTGCTTATGTTCTGAAAAATTTTCTTTTCCCATATTTTCGATATTAATCTAACCACGATGCGCTGTCGCATTTGACAAATTAGGAACCAAAAGATTTCTTTACGAGATGATTCATGCAGCGAATGAGCAGGTTTCGTAGAAAGTTGTCGAAGGAAATGTGACCTGCTTCCTTTTTGATCATTCTGACCATTTCAATGCCGGTAAGTGTTCGTGATGCTGATTCAAAGCTTTTAAATCCAGGCATACCTTTCGTTCTCCATTTAATAAACTGATGATCTTCTTCTACCATATTATTTAGATACTTACATGGTCTAATTTCGATTTTTCTAAACGACGTTTTGTTGATGGTCTTAATGGTTTTTTTGTTCGCTCCGCTCTTATCCAGATCTAATCGAACACCCCTGATTGCTAACAAATTTTCTAAATCTCGATAACTTAAACTAAACCTGAGTTTAAAGCAAACGGCTTGCAGAATGACTTCCTTAGCACAACAATACCCTTTGAACATCGCCTGATGTTATTCCCGAAGTTAATCATTCAACTTTGGATGCGACAAAACCAAAAACACTTATGTAGAAGCTTTCGGAATCAGCTTAAAAAAAGGCGGTGTTTTCGTCCTTGTCTTTGGCGTTGTATTGATAACTGCTTCTTGGTAACGAAACAATCTTACATGCCTTACTGATGCTGCATTCCTGCATTGTTACCAGGTAGGTAGCGGCTTCTTTCTTATCAGTAAGGCCTACAACTTTTTTTCAATCAACCCTTACATTGCTCTGTTCTCAAACGTGAGTTCGGCAACGATCTTCTTGTACTGGCTCAGCTCGACCTCCATGTCCTTCATCTTCTTAACATCACTGGCTTCCATGCCGCCATACTTCGCCTTCCACTGATAAAAAGCCGCTTCGGATACTCCCATCTCGCGGACAATTTCTTTCGCTGTTACACCATCTTCGTGTTTTTTAATCGCAGCTACAAATCTGCGTTTGGGTGAATCTTGATTTCTTCATTGTTGACAGTTTGAATTTAAGCAGATTGCTCTACTTCATAACTGCCGAAATATGGGTACACTTAGAAATTCACATTTCCTTTTTTAAAACGTCTTGTTCTGAATTCAGGCTTGTCCTTTTCTACGACTCCTAAAAGTTTTTTAAATTTTTTGAACTCTTCCTATGTGTGAGAAACAAAGAGTCTCAATACTCACCATCCCCTGTCGAATGCGGGCATCGGGGGGTTACCGCCGGGTCTTTCTCTATTCTCAAATCTTTTTTAAACGACAAAATCTTGCAAAATGATCAAGATAATTGATTACGCATTGCGTAAAACGAAAGAAGGCAAAAGTTTCATTTTATTACATCTGCAGGGAGATGTTGAAATGGTTCAATCCATGAACACTGGCAGACGACTGGGGATTTCTCGGCACTGTGGTTGAAAATTTCCTAAATTAAGCGACTTGCTTGATCGTAAGTTTACCGTCTTTACGAATTTGCCATTTTCCAAAGCGGTCGAGTTTGTGGGCAAGTCGTTTGCACTGGGTGCGTCTTAAATGGTCTGTTTCAAACGTTTGGCCTGGTGGGAAAGCAGAAAGCGAAAAGAGTTTTGGTCAAAATACCCACCATCTAAAAGCTATGTCTGTGGCGACCGTGCTGATTGCTGGCATCACGATATCCCAATGGACCGGCGAGAAAGCTCAACGCCGACCGCTCATGCATGGTTTGTTTTTGAACGGAGAGATTCAGGAGGGACGCTAGTATCTCATATCTACCACGAAAAGAATTAATTATGTTACCCGATTAATGGGGTATCATGCTAAGTTTTTTGTGTAGCTTACAAATACTACGCATTCAAGACCTAAAAAACCCGAAAACCACACCTCCTGCTTATGACTGCCTATTCCTTGCTGCTAAAAGTAAAATATTCTAAAATTTACACTATTGCTTTTGTTTTACTAATCATGATTATTGAAATCGGTTGTAAAAAATCTGTGGCTTTTAAGGAACCTAATTCTTACTCATCAGAATTGAATCAGGCTAATAAATGGCTGGAAGAAACCAAGTTAGTCCTAAATAAACAAGGAAAGGCTAACATAGACCAAATTATAGAGAATATTGACTAATCATCAATTCAAAAGGTCATATTCAATAAAATCGAAAACCTTTTAATTATACCGCTCAGCGCCAATTACAAAACCAGAAACATCACAGTTAATAAAACCATCAAAGTCTTGGTTTTATTTCAAGACCTTAATAACAAGATAAACGGGGGAGAAATATTAGAAATAATTCCTAATAAAAGTGACTTTCAAGCAAGCTTACAAACTATAATACCAAAAATATATACAAGACAGTTAGCAGGTATAGATGGAATTGTTAGTTTCATGACAATTTCAAATCAACTGTTTTCCGAATACAACTATAAGGAAGGAAGGATCTCATCAGTCAAAGTTTTTTACTCCAAGTCTAAGAAAAACGGCCACTTAAGACAAGATTTTTACAGAACTAATGAACCAATCTGTACAGATTGGTACTGGCAAACGTATGAAGATGGTATTTTAGTCAGTGAAACTTATCTTTATACTACCTGCGATGATGTCCCATGCCCTTTGGCAAGGATCATAGGCAAGGAGGGTTCCTCTGGGCTAAAAGTAGCGTGCGACATAGGAGGAGGCGGCGGCGGCGGAGGAGGAAATCAGGCTTTTTTGAATATCATCAACAATCTCTTGAAACATCCGTTCCTCCAAGATACATGGAGTAAAATATTTAGTAATGGTGGCTTTCAAGACGATATTACCAATTTGCTAAATGATACTTTTGGAGCGTCCAATGTGTTTAATGTGACAATTCAAGAAAGCACTACCTTACCTGATTCTATATCTGGTAGGACTAGTACCACATCTACAAACGGTATCATTAATGTCACCGTTAATTTGAACATCAATGTGCTTCCTGATGCTACAAAAGAATATACCGCAAGGACAATGTATCACGAGGTGATACACGCTTACTTAAATACTACAGGCATGATTTCGTCGCTCCAGCAACACAACGAAATAGCAGGCAGTTATTTATCATGCATGACCTCGGCGCTAATGAGAAGTTTCCCTAGTATTGGTTTTAATAAGGCAAACGCTCTTGCCTGGGGTGGATTAGAGACAACAAGCGCATGGAGTGCATTAAGCCAATCAGAAAAAGACGCCATTAATATTGAAAACAATTATCAACACGCAGGCGTTCATGGAACAAATTGCAACTAAAGAAACGCAATATTATGAGATCGATACTTTTTGCACTTTGTTTTCTTTACTTCAATGCACATTGTCAAGACGTTCATACTAAAGAACTTAAAAAATTCCTTTCTTACGCTATCGATAGTTTGATAATGAAAGAAGTAAATGAGAACGACACCTTAATTATTTCAAACAAGACAAGTAGTATAGATAAATTAAATGATGATTGCCTGAAATCATTTAATACATCATTCGGCCTTAAGCAGGCCGAGATTGATTCTTTTATCCAAAAAGCAAGCAGTACTCCCACTTCTATATTAAAAACTAATGATTTCGACAAGATGAACTTTGTTTTAAGTGCAGATTCCAAACTAAATCCATCAACGAAAGGAACATATTGCACAATATCAAATCCTATATTTCTTCAGGATTACACTTATTGCCTATTTGCCTTTGATATCGCCAAAGGAGGTGGTCAAACAATCCTATTTAAAAAAGAAGGGTCAAAATGGAGAATATATAAAAGAGTATGCGCTTGGTATTACTAATTCATCGTTATGTTTTTAATTGGCAGGTCTTCCGAATAAACAACTGACACTACCTCAATCAGACAAAAGTTTTTTCTGCATTTTGGCGAAGATGTAGAAGGCTTGAGCAGTAACTCTGTCCTGTCTAGGAAGTTTTGACCTTGGTGCCATTATGCTTGACGGAGGTGTCTGCATTGGCAGGACACATCTTTCCGGATCGCGTGCGGGCAAAGAACTAAGCTGGCCATCAACAGTTGCAATATCGTTTTTTTTGGGCAGGGTCTGTTGTGTCAGTAAACCTCTAACCAATCCCATGTTGGTTGATTAGCAAAGATTGAGTATGCCCCGCAATTATTGGCCGTTTCCTCGATCTGTCGGCCCTTGATGTAAGCCGGGTTTTTATACTGCAGCCATGATTACCTTTGCTTCTAAAGCGTAATCAATTCCATGAAGGGTTTCTTTTTTTTGCCATAATCCGTTGGTGACATTTAAGTCGGGAACGGGATATTTTTTGACTCTGCCAAGCCACGGTTTCAGGCAGCGTTTTTTTCCATCGATTCATCAAACGATTTCAAACATGTTAATTATCCTGGGTGCCATTTATTTGTAGTGTACACCCGTGGTGACGGAACACTGCTGCTTTTCCTGTTGCTGGTTACTCAGAATATTGATCGCGCCACTACGAAGCTCGATGGAACGCTTAGCCAGGCGGCGGCCTGGTTTGTTGCCTGTCAAAATATCGAGGATGAAAAAAGTATGGTAAAAGAGGAAAACCCACGCAAATTGACCCCCTCTCCCCGGCGGAACCTGTCCCCTTTGGCCATTTTAATTTGATCCCCTTTCCCCGGCTGAAATTGACCCCCTGTATGATCAGATAAATATTCAATTGTTTTTGTGACATTATAAGGCGGCTGGCCTTATCGCGCAGAGCATCGTTGATACACAAGTAGATCACCTCCCTGTCCACCGCCAGATCAAACGTTATCAGAGAGTCGGTGTGAAGCTGGCAGCCAGTACTGTTGACGGCTGGTATGCAGGAGCGTATCAGGCGCTCGTTCCAGTAAGTGACATACTCAAAAAAGTAATTCTTTCCAGCGGCTATTTACAAGCCGATGAAACGGGTTTGCCGGTCTTAGGCGGAGAAACACAAGGGGCCGCCGATCAGGGTTATCTCTGGGCCTATCATAGTTTGCCACAACAATTGATCTGGTATGAGTTTAATCGGGACGCGGAATGCCCGCGGGTTAACGCAATACACACTGAAAGCCCGCGTTAGTGCGCCGATGAAGTTGCGCGATATCCAGGTTCTTCGAATTTCAGGCAGCCAGGAACAGTTGCTTAAGACCTATTCTGATTTTCAGCTTACCCCTACGGTGTATACAGTCAGCTACCCTGTGACCGGTGTTTCCGCAAACTACAATCAGGAATGTCGCGACCGACCAGGATGGCAAGGTAAGCACTAAGATTTTGAGATCAAGGTGACGCCCTGAAGTTTGCTGAAGCTCTGGCGCCGAAAGACAATCTCACAATACTGACTGCTATGTTTTTTTCATATCAACGTCCATTTTTTAATATATTTGCATCCTTGTATCAAGTCGTTTTGACTTTTTCTCTCCGCATATCCTGAATAAATTCCGTCATCTAATTCCTGTTTCCTTACCCTAAAACGTTTAGATTGACGAACCTGTCCCGTATTGCCAAATCTTTTCTTTCCATACTTATCATGGTATGGATGTGTTTTCTCAGCTCCGTTGTTTCAGCGCAGCAAACTTTTACTTACTTTTCACCTACGGCTGGTGGAGAAGGAGATACCATCACACTCAAGGGAACAAATTTTAGTTCAGCTACTTTAGCCGATATAGGTGGCAGGAGTTCCCCCTCCGTGATTTTCGTTAACTCCACCACGATTAAAGCCGTGGTCCCGATCAACGCCATCTCGGGAGAAATCGTCCTTTCCCGTCCTCC
>JBDTEB010000181.1:0-3670 GCA_039922795.1 Chitinophagaceae bacterium | reverse complement strand
GGATTTTGCGAGTTATGAAGAGGCCTATCACCAGCTGATCTATGACATCATCGATCAGCAACTAATCTCTACCAGGCTGGTACTGGAAGATTCCGGTGTGAAAAGAATATTTGTTGACGGAGGGTTCAGTCGCAATCCTATTTACATGTACCTGCTTGCAGCAGGTTTTCCGGAAATGGAAGTTTTTGCAGCATCCGTTGCCCAGGCCACCGCTATGGGAGCAGCGCTTGCCATTCACAAACACTGGAACAAAAAACCACTGCCGGGCAATATCATAGACTTGAAATATTACGCGTTAAACCAGGATGTATCATTATGACCGTAGGGCTATTTATACCGTGTTACGTAAATCAGTTTTATCCCAATGCTGCCATCGCCACGCTTGAGCTTCTCGAAAAGCAGGGATTGACCGTTGGCTATCCGGTAAAACAAACCTGTTGCGGTCAACCGATGGCAAATTCGGGATTCTCACACATCACCGGCGACTGCGATCGCCTGTTTATCGATAATTTCAGCCACTTCGATTATATCGTTTCTCCGTCGGGAAGCTGCGTGCTGCACATCAAAGAACACCTGCATACTGCCGGCCGTGAGGCGGAAGCTGAATCGATCCGCGGAAAAATTTACGAGCTCGTGGAATTTTTTACGGATATACTTCATGTCACCGGCATCAAAGCAAGGTTTAATCATAAGGTTGGCATTCATCAAAGTTGCCATGGCCAGCGCGGGTTGAAACTTTCGTCCATGTCTGAATTGGTAGCGCCCTACTTCTCAAAACCCATGCAGTTGTTAAGCATGGTTGAGGGGCTGGAAATTGTCCCGCTCGACCGTCCGGATGAATGTTGTGGTTTTGGTGGAACCTTTTGTGTGGCAGAAGAAGCCGTTTCCGTAAAGATGGGAAAAGACAGGGTACTCGATCACATCAAGCACGGGGCAGAATTCATTACCGCCGCAGACATGAGCTGCCTGATGCATATGGAAGGAATTTTAAAAAGGCAGAAGAGCACGGTTAAGGTGCTGCATATTGCGGAGATATTGAATAGCTTTTAGCTTCGTGTGCCTGAAGGATATACTTAATCTTCCTGTTTCGATAATTATTGCCAGGAACCGCATTCGTATTTTAGAACAAAAGAGCTTATAGCTTGTAGCTAGTATCATGGACCACGCTGAACTTTCCGAAGTATTCAACAAAGACGAACCCCGCGTTGACTGGCATGATGAAACCCTCTGGTGGATCAGGCAGAAACGCGACAAGGCGGCGAACACAATTCCCGATTGGGAAAAGCTGCGGGAAACGGCATCGGGTATCAAGGACAATGTGCTCTCCAACCTCTCTCAATATTTACAGGATTTTGAGGCGAAGGCCATAGCGAATGGTATCATCATTCACTGGGCGGCAGATGCGGAGGAACATAATGCGATCATCCACGGTATACTTACACAACATGGCGCAAGCCGGATGATCAAGAGCAAGTCCATGCTCACGGAGGAGTGTCACCTGAATAATTATCTTGCTGAAAAGGGAATTGAAGTGATCGATACAGATCTTGGCGAGCGCATCGTGCAGCTGGCGGGTGAAGTGCCTAGCCACATCGTTCTGCCATGTATCCATAAAAAGAAAGAAGAGATCGGTGATCTTTTTCACATTCACCTCGGAACCCTGGAAGGAGCGAGCGACCCGGTTTACCTGACCGAAGCAGCGCGTGAGCATCTCCGTGAAAAGTTTCTGACGAGAAAGGTAGCGTTAACGGGTGTGAATTTCGCCGTTGCGGAAACAGGTGAATTCGTGGTTTGTACGAACGAAGGCAATGCCGATATGGGTGCGCACCTGGCCGATGTTCATATCGCGACCATGGGATTTGAAAAGATCATTCCACAGCGAAAACATCTGTCCGTGTTTTTGCGCTTACTCACGCGAAGTGCCACGGGGCAACCAATTACCACGTATTCGAGTCATTTTAAAAAACCACAGGCAGGAAAGGAGATTCATATCGTTATTGTTGATAACGGGAGAAGCAAACAGCTGGGTCGTCCCGAGTTTAGGAATTCGCTGAAGTGCATACGCTGTGGTGCCTGTATGAATACCTGCCCCGTCTATCGTCGCAGTGGCGGACATAGTTATCATACAGCCATTTCCGGACCTATCGGTTCCATCCTTGCGCCGAACCTGGACATGAAAAAATATGCGGATCTGCCTTTCGCTTCCACGCTTTGCGGATCATGTTCCAATGTGTGTCCCGTTAAAATAAATATTCACGAGCAACTTTACCAGTGGCGGCAGGTGCTTGTGCAGGATGGATATGTTCCTGCAACAAAAAAAGCGGGCATCGAAATGATGAACTGGACGCTATCTCATCCAAAAGTATTTAATACGGCAGGTAAAGCCGGAAGATGGGTGATGAAGCACCTACCCTTCACCGTTAGTAACGGATTGAATCCCTGGTATAAACAAAGAGATATGCCTGAACCGCCAAAAGCGAGTTTCACAGAATGGTACAATAAAAACAGGAAAGAGAATGAGCAGCAGGGATAAGATACTCGCGGCCATCAGTATTAGTCAGCCGGCTCCCATGGCCCTTCCTGATATAGATGATTTCATCACAGGTGAGGAGGGTTCATTAGAAAAATATACGACAATACTGCATGCAATCGGTGGAAAAACATACCGGGTAAAAGATTACGAGGAGATCGCTGCCATCATCCGGTCGGAGTTTACAGATGCCAGCAGAATTGTCACTTCCTGTGAACAATTAGAAGGCTTTCCCGGCATTGATACGGGTCTTGATTCCCACCTGCTGGAGAACATCGATCTCGCCATTTTAAAAGCAGAGTTTGGTGTGGCAGAAAACGGCGCCGTCTGGATGACTGAAGACCGGATGTTATCGAGGGTATTGCCTTTCATCAGCCAGTATCTCGCGGTAGTTCTGCAGGCGGCGGATATTGTTCCCACCATGCATCACGCGTATCAGCGGATCGGATCAAGCGACTATGGATTTGGCGCTTTTATTGCTGGCCCGTCAAAAACTGCCGACATTGAGCAATCGCTGGTGCTTGGTGCCCACGGACCGAAAGGCATGACCGTTTTTGTTATGGGCTAAGCGTTGCGCTGTTCATAATTTCCTCGTTCTTTGCATTCATCCTTTCTTCTAATACAATCAATATGAAAAAAATATTTATCGTCATCGGGATTGCACTCGCGTTTGGCGCGACCAAACCCGGTACCAAAGCGTTACCCTGGATTACCATGTTTAATGGCAAAGACCTGAAGAACTGGGCCATCAAGATCAAGGATCATCCGCTTAACGACAATTTTGCGAACACCTTTCGTGTAGAGGATGGCCTGATGAAAGTGCGTTACGATGGGTATGACAGCTTTAGGCAGCAGTATGGCCACATCTTTTACAAGAAGAAATTTGCGGCTTACCTGTTGGTGGTAGAATATCGTTTTGTTGATAAACAGGCTCCGGGAGGCGAGGGTTGGGCTTTTCGAAACAGTGGGGCCATGTTGCAATCGCCGGCACCGGAGACGATGCTCCTGAACCAGGATTTTCCGATATCATTGGAAATGCAGCTGCTGGGTGGCGATGGCACTCATGAGCGTCATACCTGTAATTTGTGCACACCAGGTACGAATGTGGTAATAAATAATAAATTGTTTTTGCCCCACTGT
>JBDTEB010000180.1:0-8452 GCA_039922795.1 Chitinophagaceae bacterium | reverse complement strand
TTTTCTGGAACAAATAACAACAATAAAGACTCCGAAAGACCTGATGAGGTATGTCGCTGATCAACAAAAATTGCAGAATAATATCCTCTTCAATATGTACGTCGGCTCAGACGAGAAAAACAGTACGAAAAATATTCTCGTTTTAAACCAGGGTGGACTGGGACTGCCTGACCGCGATTATTATTTTAAAACTGATGCGGCTACCCTTGCTGTGGTTACGGCGTATAAAACCTACGTCACGCGATTGCTGACGCTCACTGGAGAAGATTCATCGGTCGCCTTTAAAAAGGCAGGCCTTATCCTGGACCTGGAAAAATCACTGGCCACCAGCCATCGCACCAATGTGGAACTACGTGATCCTGAAAGCAACTACCACAAAACAGCTGTGGCAGATTTCGAAATCAAGGCCCCTGCATTTGGTCTGAAAACTTTCCTGGACAATATCGCGGTAGAGACCGACTCGGTAAATATCTCGCAGCCCGCTTTTTATCTCAAACTAAATGAGCTCCTGAAATCTGTTCCTGTGGAAACATGGCAGGTGTACCTGAGATTTCATACCCTGGATCATGCAGCACAAAACCTTAGCAGTGATTTTGTAAATGCCAATTTCGCGTACGCCAGGGCACTCACCGGACAACAGCAAATTAAACCCCGCTGGCAGCGAATGACTGCTTCCACGGATAATCATCTTGGCGAGGCCCTTGGAGAACTTTATGTAAAGAAATATTTTTCGGAAGATGCCAAGAAGAGGATGATAGATCTTGTCAATAATCTCCAGAAAGCCTTCGAAGCCAGGATCGGCAAGCTGGACTGGATGAGCGATAGCACAAAGACCAAGGCTAAAGAGAAATTAAATACATTTATCAAGAAGATCGGTTTCCCTGATAAATGGCGTGACTATTCAGCCGTAAAAATAAATAAGGCGACCTATTTCGAAAATATCGAATCCTGCGCGAAGAATGAATTTAATTACCAGATTAAAAAAGTTGGCAAGGATGTAGATAAAACGGAATGGGGCATGACACCACCTACCATCAATGCTTATTACAATCCCACATTTAATGAGATCGTTTTCCCCGCGGGAATATTACAGTTTCCTTTCTTTGACGAGGCCGCCGATGATGCGGTTAATTATGGCGGGATCGGGATGGTGATCGGTCATGAAATGACCCATGGCTTTGACGACCAGGGTGCTCAATATGATAAAGATGGCAACCTGAAACTCTGGTGGAGCAAGGAGGATTATGCAAAATTCCAGACAAGATCTGATAAAGAAAAAGCACAGTACAGCAGCTTCACCGTGCTCGACAGCATGCACCTGAATGGCGGACTCACCAATGGCGAAAATATTGCCGACCTCGGTGGGATTACCATCGCCTATGACGCCTTTAAATTAACGAAACAAGGTCAGGATACTGTAAAGATCAACGGCTTTACACCCGATCAGCGGTTCTTTCTCTCCTACGCGCAAATCTGGCGTGGAAAGCAAAAAGATGAGGTTTTGAGACAGCAGGTAAACACGAATCCGCACTCACCGTCTGAGTGGAGAGTGAACGGTCCGCTGATGAATTTTGATCCGTTTTACAAAGCGTTTAATGTACAACCAGGGGAGAAAATGTATAAGCCCGAAGCAGAGCGGATAAAGATCTGGTGATGCCGCGCTGGATGACCTGCTGATGCCGGGCTGGATTGAGCGCTGTTGAACGTGGCATTAGTTGCAAGTGTTTAGGCTAAGAAAGTATCTGGTGATGTCGCGCTGAATCACGCGCTGTTGAACGTGGCATTATTTTCCAGTTGTAGGGGCGGGCCTTGCGTCCGCCCTGCCGGCGAAAAATAGCAAACGACTTGCGCATTTAATCGACCCCTCGAACTTCGGGGGAATTTGTCTTTTGAGGGTATGGGGAGCTAACCCTTTTTGCAAACAAGGCGGACGCAAGGCCCGCCCCTACCAGACGGAAACACGGCGGACGCAAGGCCCGCCCCTACTAGACGGAAACAAGGCGGACGCAAGGCCCGCCCCTACCAGACGGAAACAAGACGGACACAAGGCCCGCCCCTGCTACGGATTTATATCACAACAAAATGAACCCGGCTTCTTTTACATCCCGTGAATTGCTGCCTACAAAAACTTTAAATGCACCGGGTTCTGAAACCCATTTCATATCAATATTATAAAATTTCAAATCTTCAGGGGTGAGCGTAAAAGTGATGTCTTTACTTTCTCCCTTCTTCAACGGGATCTTGTGAAACCCACGTAACTCTTTAACCGGGCGTGTCACCGACCCAACCATGTCGCGGATATACAACTGCGCTGTCTCTTCACCGCCAAACTCCCCGGTGTTGGTAAGCTTGAATTTCACATCCAGACTTTCACCGGCACGCAATTCTTTTTTACTGAGGATAATATCGCTGTAACTAAAAGTGGTGTAACTTAATCCATATCCAAAGGGATAGAGCGGAGTATTGGCAACGTCAAGGTATTTTGAAGTGTACTTATTATTTTCATCCATCGGCCTGCCGGTATTCTTTGCAGAATAATAAATCGGAATCTGCCCAACATTGCGTGGAAAGGTGATCGTTAGTTTACCCGTCGGGTTATAATCGCCAAACAATACATCCGCGATCGCGTTACCCGCCTCTGTCCCCAGGAACCAGGTCTCGAGGATAGCATCCATGTGATCATCCTCCCAGTTTAAAGTAAGGGGACGACCATTCGATAATAACAGCACTACCGGCTTGCCCGTTGCCCTGATTGCCATCATCAAGGTCACCTGGTTTTCAGGAAGTCCGAGGGAGGAACGACTCGCCGCTTCTCCCGTCATCCCCTGCGATTCTCCCAGTGAGAGCACCACTACATCTGCCTTCATAGCCACCTCCACAGCCTGCGCCAGTAAAGCCTTTGAAGACATCGTATCAGTTAATATATTCCCGCCAAAACTATTTAATTTCTTAAGCAGCAAAGTATCCTCCAGCAGGTTTGCACCTTTCGCGTAAGTAATATTAGCCGAATGGCTCACCTTGTTTTTTATGCCTTCGTAAATACTCACCGACTTACTCCAGTCACCGGCAGCGCTCCAGTTGCCGATCATATCACGTTTGTCATCTGCCAGCGGACCGATGAGGGCAATATTCCCCGATTTTTTCAGCGGTAAAAGCTGACCCGTATTTTTCAACAGCACGATCGATTTTGCTGCAATGGTTCGGGCGACCTGCAGGTTCCCGGGTGTCATGATTTCTTTCGCGGCCTTCTCGTCGCTGATGTATTTATAGGCATCCTGAAATAATCCAAGTTTATATTTTGCTTCCAGCACACGGCGTACGGACAGATCAACGGTAGCCATCGTCACCTTCTTATCCTCGAGTAATTTCTTCAGTTGGGAGGAATACACCGATCCCTGCATATCCATATCCACACCCGCATTGATCGCCAGCGCACCCACTTCATATTCATTGGCACCAACGCCATGATTGATCATTTCATTGATAGCGGTATAATCGGTTACAACAAACCCTTTGAAGCCCCATTGATTACGCAGCAAATCAGTCATCAGCCATTTATTTCCAGTTGCCGGAACACCATCTACTTCGTTGAAAGAAGTCATCACACTTGCAGCACCGGCATCGATAGCCGCCTTATATGGCGGCAGGTAAGTCTGAAACATTTCCCGGCGACTCATGTCAACCGTATTATAATCCCTGCCTGCCTCCACGGCGCCATACAAGGCGAAATGTTTTACACAGGCCAGGATGGAATTTCCCTGGGAAAGGGATTGACCCTGGTAGCCCCTCACCTTTGCCTTTGCGATCTTGCACCCCAGCCAGGTATCTTCTCCCGACCCTTCCGCGATCCGTCCCCATCGCGGGTCGCGAGAAATATCGACCATCGGCGAGTAAGTCCAGTTTACTCCGTCTGCGGCCGACTCCACGGCAGCAATTCTTGCCGATTGTTCCATCGCTTCCAGGTCCCAGCTGGAGGCCTCGCCAAGCGGGATCGGAAAAATGGTTTTAAATCCATGTATCACATCATACCCAAAAAGCAATGGAATTTTCAGCCTCGTTTTCATGGCAAGATCCTGCAGCTTACGCACATATTGTGGCGAATAGGCATTGAAAATATTTCCGCATTTACCGGAGAGAATATCCTGCTTGTAACTATCGCGCATAGTCGGCCCCGTTACATCCATGTCGCTCGTTAAAAGATTGAGCTGCCCGATCTTTTCATCGAGCGTCATTTTCTTTATCAGATCATTTATAAAGACCTTCATTTTTGCGTCGTCCGTACCGGAATTGCTTGACACCTGTGCAATAGCAAAAGAAGTAACGCAACACACTACGAACAGCAGGACAATCTTTTTCATAGAACAGGTTTTAATTTTTCATCAGGTAGGGCAGCAGTACAGACTGCCAGATCTTATACCCGTCCTGGTTCATGTGCAGCATATCGGAAGTAAAAATTTCTTTCATGGGTTTACCATCGGGTCCCATCATTTTTGCGGTCACATCTACGTAGGTCGCATTAGGCTGTGTCCAGATATAATTTTTAATGATCTGGTTTCCCTGCACGAAGGTCTTCCAGAATTTCTCCCGCGAAGGACTCGGTTTCATCGAAACATAAACGATCTGTGCTTTTGGCAGCCTGTTCCGGATCAGGCGGAACAAACTGATAAAACGGTCGGAAACAATTTTAGAATCGATGGTGTCGGAAGCGGCCACATCATTCTCTCCGCAATAGATCACGATCTGTTTGGGATTGTAGGGAAAGATGATGTCTTCTGCATACATATTCATTTGGGGCAGGCTGGATCCACCAAAAGCGCGGTTCAGGATCGTATAGCCGGGGAACATTTCCTGCACGTTGGTCCACTTCGTAAATGAAGAACTGCCAATGAAAAGGATGGGGTTTGCCGGGGGTGGAGTAATGCTATCGAGTTTCTTTAAAGCCATCACCTCCTTGTAAAAGGGCTGGTTCTCTTTTTGCGCATAAAGAACAGAAACGCACAAAACGACACCGACGAGTAACAGTATCTTTTTCAATTTCATTGTTATATTTTTTATGAAGATAAATTTCTACTAATTATCCAGCTGTTTTTTGATATACGGACTTTGAAAACCGAGTTTCGTCAATCCTTTTTGAATGTTTGGGTTATTCATAAATAGTTTCCATAGCAGTCCGGTCCGGTAATTCTCCATCATTACCACAATGGGGCCCTGATCGATGGCAAGGTATGATTTGGCGTACCAGTTTTGCGTTTCATTAAAAGCGTCCACGAAACCGTATTCACCCCAGATCTTGTCACCTAGGTCCACATAGAAATGCCGGAGGGCCTTCATCGAATATTCGGGGGTGTAGGGAAAGGAGGAAAGCGCGGCGGTGGGCGTGATCACACCCAGGTCTTCCGTGGGCGAATGCGCTCCGTAGCCCAGGTGATTGTCACTAGCCGTCAGCCCCCAGCAGTTCTCGCCATACCCTTTGAATTTTTTTGGATTATCGATACAGTAGGCGCGATTGATGAGGGTCTGATTGCGGTTCTGTACCCAGTAGTTGGCGTAATTATCTTTCAGGTCGTGAGGGTCAAGTCCGAGAAAGGAGTATTGAGAAAAGAATAACGGTCCTCCATAGTCGAAGCCGAGAGGCAGGATGATGTCGTAGAATTTTTTTCCGTTCTTGAAAAAATTGCTTTGCGCAAATCCGCGGTGGTAAACTGCCGCCGGAACAGGGTATCTTTCTGCGGAGGCGGCAAGGATATACGTAATTAGCGCTTCATTGTAACCTCTTAGCGGGAAGTTCATGGCCCATCCATTGTTGGGCGACCAGTGCCAGTAGAGCACTTCTTCCCCACCCTTAGTGTACCAGTTCCATTCGATTTCGTTCCATAGCCAGCCAATGCGGTTCCTGATTTCGCGTTCTGTATTGGTATTGCCGTTAAAGTAGGCCTGGGCACAAAGCAGACCCTGGAAGAGAAAAGATGTTTCCACCAGGTCGCCGCCATCATCTTTACGTCCAAAGCGTATGACCTTGCCCGTGGCACCATCCAGCCAGTGTGGAAAAACGCCGTGAAAGGCATCGGCTTTCCAGAGGAAGTTGATGATCTTGAGCATGCGGGTAGCGACTTCTTCGCGGGGCACCCATTTTCTTTCTGCACCCACGATGAGCGCCATGATGCCAAAGCCGGACCCGCCGGTGGTTACTACTTCATTTCCGTAATCATAGGCAACATTGCTTCTTTCGCGAGCCAGTCCGCTTACAGGGTGAGCGAAATCCCAAAAATATCGAAAGGTTTGTTTTTGAACGAGCTCGACCAGGGCACTGTCGCTGATGTCTTTTTTAATGGTGAGAATAAAAGGAACAGCAGTAGCTTTTTCCGCCGATCGTACAGACGCCTCTCCCGGTTTGGACTGCCCGAGGGCGGAACTGTATGAGGTTATTTTTCCCGCCGGTGGTGCGTAAGTCTGCTTCACCCTGGACTGCCCCATGGCGGAGCTACAGCATGTATAGCAGATGATCAGAAAAAGGGATATTGTTTTTTTCATGGCATTACAAATTTGGACTTTGGAAACCCAGGTTCTTCATTCCTGTTTTTACTTCCGGGCAACTCATGAACAAGTTCCAAATAAGTCCGGACCGGTAATTTTCTATCATAATGATTTCAGGTCCCTGGTCGATGGCAAGATAGGAATCGGCGAACCAGGTTTTGGATAAATTGAAGGCATCGGTGAACCCGTATTCTTTAAAGATCTTATCGCCGAGTTTATAATAAAAGAATTTCAGCGCGGTCATCGATTCTGTTGGCGTGTATGGCATGGATGAGATGGCTGCCGTGGGCGAAATTATACCGAGATCATTTTCAGGTGATTGTGCGGCATAACCGCTGATATTATTATCGCTGGCTGTTAATCCCCAGCATGCTGCAGAATAGCCGGAGAATTTTTTGGGATTGGCAACGCAGTAATTGTAATTAATGCGCGTTTGGGCGGTGTTCTGGGTGAAATAATTGGCATACGTATCCGTAAGGTTTACAGGATTGACGCCGAGAAATGAATAATGCGCAAAAAACAATGGCCCCCCGGCAGTTGGACCGAGTGGCAAGTGCACGCCATAATACGTGCCTCCATTTTTCATGTCGCCATTGTTGGCCCATCCGTTGTCGTAAACGATTTTTGGGATGGTGCTGGTAGTGGATGAAGCGGCAAGAAGGTAAGTGATCAGGCATTCGCTCCATCCTCTTACCTGTACGTTCATGTCCCATTGATAATCCGGGCTCCAGTGCCAGTATAAAACGTTTTCTGCATTCTTGCGGAACCATGCCCATTCCACGCGGTTCCAGAGGAAGTTAATGTCTGCTCTAAGGGAGGTTTCGTTCGCATCTGCCCCATTAAAAAACTGCCTGGCTGTGAGCAATCCCTGCATCAAATAAGAGGTCTCCACGAGATCCGCGCCATTGTCTTTGGTGCTAAATGGAGCCGCCATGCCTGTTGCTCCGTTCAGCCAGTGTGAGTAAGCGCCGTGAAAGGTTTGCGCTTTATTCTTTAGGAAGGAGACCATTTTAGCGAGCTGATCGAGACCCTGCTGACGGGTAATAAAACTCCTCGAGATTCCTGTAACAATTGCCATCACACCAAAACCTGATCCACCGCTGGTGACCACATCGCCGGACGTATTTCTTTCTCTGGCGAGACCGGAGACCGGGTGCGCGAAATCATAAAAATATTTTAGCGTTTGTTTTTGTACCAGGTCCAGCAAGGCAGAATCGGAGATGCGCGGAAATTTATCCAGCGAATCGATACCGGTTGCCAGCGTGGCGGACACGGCATAATTTATTTTTCCGCCTTTGGCGGATAATAGCCCGGTGGAAATATCGATATTGTAATTCGAAAAAGGCGAAAGCGCGGAAGAGGGCTGCACTACGATCGTTGAGCCATTGTTTTCAACGGATGTGGTCACTGGAAATGTGGAACCACCCGGTATTTTCAGGGTGATATTTCCAGAGATACTGCCCGCATTGATCGGTTCGGAGAAATTAAGTTTAATGACGGGCTTAACTGTCGTAAACGTGTATGCCAGTCCGTTAGACGACCCATCAACCGTCATGGTAGAGAAGCTGTAAGAAGAAGGCTGCGGCTCCGGTGTTGAACCGGTTTTGCCGCAGCCGCTTATCATGCAGATGAGTCCTGCTAAAAATGATACAAGGCTTAACCTCATTTATTTTTTTGTTGTGTACAGGGTGTTTACTTCCGCATCCGTCAGGGCCATATTGTAAATACGGAACTGGTCCATCATACCCGGGAAATTCTTCGCCCAGGGTTCAGCGCCATGACTGGTTGTGAGGCTCGGTGTTGTCATGAACTGGAAAGCGCCCAAAACCATTCCACCCGCGTCCGCAAAACCGAGCGGACCATACGCACCGGCCTGTATTATGGTATTGGTCACCGTTACCCCATTGGCGATGATCTT
>JBDTEB010000179.1:0-6566 GCA_039922795.1 Chitinophagaceae bacterium | reverse complement strand
GCTTGTTGATAGGCACTCACTGGTAAACACAAGGTTGGTACTGATTATTTCCATTTTTTCCTTCTCATTCCTTTCACTTAACGCACAGGTTAATACGGTTGAATTTGGCAAAAACAGGGTTCAGTTTAAAAAATTCAAATGGGATTATATTCAAACATCCAATTTCAATACCTATTACAGCCAGAATGGTGATCCTCTCGCCAAATATGTTGCACAGGTGGCAGAAAAAGAATTACCTGATCTTGAAAGCTTTACAGAGTATGGACTTCAGCGCCGGGCCAACATCATTGTCTACAATTCTTTCAACGAATACGAGCAATCAAATATAGGCCTTGGATTCGACTGGCAGACTGCCGGAGGCAGTACCAAACTGGTTAACAACAAAATGGTCATTTATTTCAATGGCAACCACCAGGATTTGAAACGTCAGATCAGGCAGGGCATCGCCCAGATCCTTATGTCGAATATTCTTTTCGGAGATGATCTCGGCGAATTTGCTACAAATCAGGCACTGCTGGATCTTCCAAAATGGCTTACCGACGGTTACGTAGATTATGCAGGCCAGAACTGGAGTACGGATCTGGACGACAAACTAAAGTCAGCGATACTCTCCGGCGATTATAAAAACTTTTACCAGTTTGCCTTTGAAAAGCCAATGCTTGCCGGTCATGCTTTCTGGTACTATATCGCAGAAACTTATAAAAAAGAAAATGTTACCTATTTCCTGTATCTCGCCAGGGTGTACCGCAACCTCAATGGGGCATCCCAGAGAATTGCCAAAATGAAGTTCAAGGACCTGCTCAAGCAGTTTATGGAATTTCAGGAAACCAGGTATGATAAGGACATCCGCTCCAGGCGCAACTCGCCAAAAGGTTCTATGTCTGTAGTGGAAGAAGTCAGCAAAAACAAGGACTTCCTGCGTTTCTCCGCCAACCCGGCGCCCAGAAGTCAGACCTACGCAGTGGTGGAATTTAAGAAAGGCATCGAAAGAGTGGTTCTGTATAACAATTATGTAGATAGAAAAGTGCTCTTGAAAAGTGGTGTTCGCCAGGCCGATAATACGCCTAATCCAAATTATCCCCAGCTTGCCTGGGATCCAAAGGGAAATCGCCTGGCCGTGGTGTACTGGGCCGAAGGCAAGATCAAACTTTTTGTGTACGATCTTCTTACCAAATACAAAACCATCAAACAGGATCTTGACGAATTCGATCAGATCCAGGATTTTAAATTCATGCTTGATGGAAATACCCTGTTATTCAGTGCAGTAAAAAAAGGGCAATCAGACATATTCGTGTACAAGATCGATAGCAAAAAGACTGATCAGATAACAAACGATGTGTATGATGACCTGGACGCATCCTTTGTAGCCTTCCCTGGCAAGAGCGGTATTATCTATTCTTCAAATCGCCCTTCCCCTGGAGCGAAGTCCGCAGATAGCATTTTGCCCTCCGATCACCGGTTTAATATCTTCCTGGTTGATAACTGGAATCAGAGCCAGTTCAAACAGATCTCCAAGCTTACCAACATGACGTATGGTGATGCCCGTTATCCTGCCCAGTATAATACCACCCACTTCACTTTTGTAGGTGACGAAAACGGTGTGGGCAACAGGTATGCCGGATTTTTTAGAACGCAAAGAGCCGGGGTGGATACTGTTTATAAGATTGGTGACGACATCCTGCGAAATCCTGAACCGCGTGATCTTGATTCAGTTCTAAGAATTCACAATGTCAGCGAACCCGATTCCATTTTTGCTATCTCGATTACCAATGACTCAGCGTACAGTTTTCCTATTACCAACTACCAGAGCAGCCTGCTCGAAACTAAAGTGGCAGGCGACCTGGGGCAGGTTAGTGAAGTAAGGCAGGAAGGCAACCTGAAATTTCTCTACAAATTAAAGGTGGATGAAAACACACTGAAGAAAAGAAACGTAAATCCAAAACCTACCGAATACAGGCGGAAATTGATCGAGTCTGCAAGGATGGCCACGGGCGGACAGGCAATACGCATCAAATCCAACGCCCTGGATTCCACAAGAAAGAAGGCTGACGTATTTGAATCGGAATTCAGTAACGAAAAAACAGATTCATCAAAACTGGGAAAGAGTTACCAGGGATTGTCAGAAGAAAAAGAACTGACCGAACTGGATAAGGCAAAACGGTATAAATACAAACTTAAATTTTCGGCGGAACAGATCACCGGTTCCTTGTTTAATAACGACGTTCTTGTCACCCGCTATCAGCCTTACACCGGAAGTTTGCCGGTAACCCTGAACAACGGTGCATTTAACGGGCTCGCTTCCGTTTCATTGGTTGATGTTCTGGAAGATTATCGTCTGACGGGTATGTTCCGTTCCCCGCTGATCAATACCGCAGACTCGGGAATACCGATAAATATCGGACAGGAAAATATTTTCTACCCCGGAACCCAGTCTTTATTTAATTCCGGATCTGAATATATGGCCCGCTTCGATTACCTGAAACACAGGCTCGATTTCTCTGCGTTGTATTATCGTAAAACAGATGTGGGTGCTACGGCAGATCCCTCACAGCCGAATGTTCGTTATTCAGCCAAACAATTTACCAACCTGTACCAGGGTACCATTAAATACCCGCTTGACAAAGTGAGGAGTGTTCGCTTATCCCTTGGCGTGAGGGTCGACAAGACCGTATTGAAATGGGCCTATAACGCTCCCCTCGATGCCCCCGATACCAAGCAGACCTTTGGTTTGATGAGAGCCGAATACGTGTATGATAACACCGTAAACAAGGCCACCAACATCTGGAACGGCCTGAGGTATAAGATCTATATGGATTACAACCGCCAGTTTGGTAAAACTGTCGATGGTCCTACCAACCTTAATTTCGGTTTTGACGGTAGATACTATTACCCTATCTACCGCAACTTCATCTGGGCCGGACGAGCAGCTGGCGATTTCTCCTGGGGAGATCAAAAAGTAATCTATTATCTCGGCGGCGTTGACGGTGGACTCTTTCCAAAATACAGCCAGGACCCAAGACCAAAGGATCCCAATTATGCTTTTCAATCTCTCGCAGTTAACATGCGCGGTTTTAATCAGAACGTGGCTAACGGCAACAACGCCGTTGTGCTGAACAGTGAATTCCGTTTACCGGTTTTCGCCACCCTTTTTAATAAACCAATTAACAATGCCTTCCTTCGCAACTTCCAGGTGATCCAGTTCTTTGACCTGGGTTCTGCATGGAACGGCTCTTACGATAAGATCGAACGTCCATACGTGGTTTATTCAGGCACACCGGTATCCGTAAAAATTAAAGCGGGAGGTATTGGGCCCTTTGTCGGAGGATATGGCTTTGGCGTTAGAAGCACGCTCTTCGGATATTTCCTGAGACTTGATTCAGGATGGGAAATGAACGGGTTTTTTAGAGGGAAGCCGATTTTGCATTTCGCGATGGGAGTAGATTTTTAACAACAATTGGCTCGTGTTCGTCGATCAGAAATCATAAATATCATTTTAAGAGGCGACCATTTGGTCGCCTCTTTTGCAATTGCGCATCCCCTGTGAAAGGGTACTCGTATTCATGCAAGTTTTGGAATAAATATGATGAGACCTACAATCAGGGCAATCAATGCTGCAACCAGCACCGCCGCGGATGCGAGGTCTTTGACAACTTTAACGGCAGGATGTTTTTCCGGAGACAGATGGTCCATGATCTTTTCTATCGATGTATTAATTATTTCGGTGACGATCACCAGGCCAATGGCAAATATGATAGCTATCCATTCTATCGCCGCCAGTTGAAAAAACCATCCGGCGATTAATACACCCACAGTGGCAACAAAATGAATCCACGCATTGTGCTCATAACGAAAAAAGAAGAATACTCCTTCTCCTGCAAACCTGAAACTGAGCAGGCGCGCCTTTATAGTAAATTTGTTCGTTTTCATATGCTATTTGATCGCGAGTTGACGACTGGTTTGAAAGTCGGTATAATTCCAGGACAACCAGGAATATTTTTTCTGCGTTTCGTAAAAATTTTCCTCCCTTGCGTTTAGTTCGCTGACTTAACTGTGGCGGATGGCCAGGGAATCATCTGTTAACCTCTTGTCGATCTCCACTAATTCACTACGATGTTTTTCTAGCCCGGGGAGTGTATAATCAGAAAGCAAAAATGCAGCTATGGAAATGACACTATTCTTTTAATATCCTGCAAAGCATCCAAAGACTGGCTGGGTGTCGTCATTATGAAAGCACTTTGAAAAACAAAGTAGATCGTTTCTTCTTAAAGTTCAATTTATTGCAAAAGCTTTCCTTAAGAACTGTTGTCAGAGTTTTTGGGTCTAAATTGTATTTTTACGCTATGGATCGGTTGAAAATATGGTATCTGGTATCTCTCATTACGTTTTTAGTTTCAATTTCCTTTCGGGCAGATGGCCAGCAAAAGATGATAAGGGGTGTTGTGAAAGATGGTCAGAGTGATGAGAGGATCCCCTTTGCCTCCGTTCAATTTTTTAAACGGCATAACGGGAAACTTACAGATTCCGCCGGCAATTTTCGTTTTGTTTTTGAAAACTGGCCGACGGACTCCCTCATTGTTACCTATGTCGGCTACAAGGATGTTTCCATTCCTCTTAACAGCGAACTTTTCTCCAGAGCAAATAAAGATACGATCGACATTGTTATCGCGATGGACCGGGGTAAATATGCCCAGGAAGTAATTGTGAGAAAAAAAATTGACAGGGGTTTGCTGCTTTGGAGAAGAATCGTTCGCAGAAAACCTTTCAATGACCGTCAGCGCTTCGAGAATTTCTCCTATGAATTGTACAACAAACTCGAGCTGGATCTTAATAACATAAATTTTGACAAGTTGAAGGAGTTACGTCTGCTGAAAGCGTTTAAACCCATCATTGATCAAAACGTGGATACCAGTGAGGGACCTCCCTTTCTCCCCGTGTTTCTTACTGAATCCATCTCCGATTATTACTGGCAAAAATCGCCGAGAATGACAAGAGAAATAATTAAAGGAAGCAAGTCAGACGGGATCGACAATGAAAGCGTGGCGAAACTGCTCGGCGGTACAGAGCAGAACGTGAACATCTACAACAATGTCATTCCTGTTTTCGACAAGCAGTTTGCCAGCCCGATCAGCAATAACGGAGACTCCTACTATCGTTACCGCGTGGTAGATACACAGATGGTAAATTCCCAGCGATTTTTTCACCTGGTGTTTTTTCCAAAAAGAAAAGGCGAAAACACCTTTGAAGGCGACTGCTGGGTACATGATACAACTTTCTCGATCCAGAAAATGACCCTGTATTTATCGAAAGCTGCCAATATCAATTTTGTTGACAAGCTTAGTCTTATCCAGGAGTACACCATGCTTCCCGATTCTACCTGGGTGATTTTTAAAGATAAATTTATCGTGAATGTTTCACCCATAGGTAAAAACGCCGCCGGTGCCATCGGAAGAAAAACGACGACCTATCGGAATGTAGTGATAAATGACAGCTCGGTAACCAATGAATTAAAAAAGAATAAACTCAAGGAAGAAGTTATCGTGCTGCCGGGTGCGAGAGAAAAAGAAAGCAATTACTGGGATAAATCGAGGCATGAGCAACTGACCAAAACAGAGAAATCGGTGTATGCCATGATCGACACTTTGCAGAAAATGCCCATCTTCCAGAAATATACGAAATGGATTTATTTCGCTACGGTTGGTTACAAGGAAATTGGAAACCTTGAAATAGGGCCATGGTACAACTGGATCACGTATAATTCTCTCGAAGGTTACCGAACGCGTTTCGACCTTGGCACCAATGCGGGATTTAGCAAGCAACTATACCTTCATGGTTATCTGGCTTACGGATTTCTTGACAAACAATTCAAGTACAAGGTTGATGCGATGTACCTGTTTAAGAAAAATCCCCGAAGCAAGCTCGCATTCTCATATACAAAAGACATCGATTTTGGCCAGAGTTACTACGATGAGATCAGCCAGGACAACATCTTTGCGCTTGCTGTTAGAAAATCAGGTGTGCCGATAAAATTCCTGATGATCGATGAAAAGAAACTGGAATACCTGCATGAATGGCAGAGCGGATTTTCCCTGATGGGATCTGCCCTGCACAAAACATTTAATCCCCTGAGAAACCTGCCACCCAAATCATTGTTCCCGACCACAAACGGGGCAGATGCCCTGGCGACAACAGAAGCCGGATTGAGAATCAGGTATGCATACCTTGAGAAATTCCTGGTGAGTACTTTTAGCAGGATCAGTTTGGGAAGCCAGTACCCGATTCTGGAAGCCAAGGTAAGCAGGGGCATCGCGGGTGTCTTCAAAAGCAATTATAACTACACAAAAATCACCGGCAGCGTTTCCGACTACCTGAAAATTGCTCCATTTGGAAGCCTCTATTACAATTTCTTTGGCGGGGCTACCTATGGAAAACTTCCGTACATGTTGCTTGATATTGCTCCAGGAAATGAAATCTATTATTACAACAAGTATGCGTTCAATCTCATGAATCGCTATGAATTTTTGCATGATCGCTATGCGGGGATAAACTTTGAGCATAATATCGGAAAC
>JBDTEB010000178.1:0-7815 GCA_039922795.1 Chitinophagaceae bacterium | reverse complement strand
AAATGTTCAAACATTCTAAATTCTTCAAAAAAGAGATATTTCTTCATAATTGAGGCGAGCACCACATGAGTATAATCTCCAGCTGTGGAACCATTCAGCCAGCTCTCAAACTGCACATCTTTTACTTTTACCATATCCCTGAATTCTTCTTCCCGGTCAGATACAACAAAAAGAAAATGTTTGGTTTCGGTAAATGCTTCCAGCGTTTGCTTAACCTTCATCAGGCTGGCGGGCATCAGTTCGTCGTCGCTATCGAGAAACAAAATGAATTCTTTTGATGCCATTTCTATCCCCCGGTTCCTCGAATAATTCACGCCCTGGTTTATGGGATTGTAGATTGCCCTTATAAATAGATATTTTGCCTCAAGCTGCTGCATATAAGAAGCCGTATTATCATTCGAACAATCGTCAATGATAATTATCTCCAGGCCATCAAAGACCTGGTTAAGGAGACTATCCACGCATCTCTGCAATGCGGCTAAACGCTTATAAGTGGGTATAACAACGCTGATCATGAATGCAGGAAGTAAGAATTGACTGAAAACAGTCCTTTTAATTATAAAATTATGGAAGCAACACAGAAATTATTTCAGCCGTATTAGACAGAGGATGAGGTTTATTGTGAAATGTCGTTATACGGTACTTGTGTTTAAATCATCTCCTGATCGCCTGGCAGGAAAGATTTTGTAAAAGTACGCTTTAAAATGCTTTCTGGCAATATGTCGAGGCAACTTCGCAATCGAAAAAAGCAATAACGGCATTCTTGACCAATACGCCCTGTTCTCTGTGCCTGACCGGTCAGGGATCTTATGAAATTCCCCAAACCATTTATATTCAAAGATTTTGAACTTTTTAAAGGTTTCAAAAAAATGCGTCAAATACAGGTGTCCGAAATTTCCGTACCGGAGATGTAGGAGGGTATGTTCAAGATCCTGCAACTTTGCGTTACTGCTCAGGTTACCCGGGGTGCCTTCCAGGTAATAGCCCAGTTGCTGGGGTATTTTCACAAGACCATAAGCTTTTGCAATCCTTATCTGAAAATCGAGGTCTGCGATGAGCCGGAATTGTTCGTCAAAAAATCCGATCGTCTCGTGAACGGTCCTTCGCCACATCGGGAAACAGCCAATATGATGCTGCCGGAAGAATGAAGGATTTGAAGCGCTAAACTGCGGCTCATTCACTGCAAACCCTTCAGTATCGCCATACTTTTTCACGATTGTAAAGTCACCGTATGCAAGCGCAGCTTCGGGGTGGGCATCCAGTCCATCCGCCTGGTGTTTCAAAGAATCGGGAAGATGAACATCATCTACATTCCAAACGGTAATATAATCTCCTGAAGAGAGATTGATGCCCCTGTTCCAGGTCGCATACAAACCTTCTCTTCCCACTACAATGTGTTTAATAAAAGGATAAGAGGGTAGCAGGGCATTGATAATTTTCAGTTCCTGCTCATTGGGCGCGTTGTGGATCATCAGGATCTCCAGTTCATCCTTATTGCTTATACCTTCAACAGCCGCAAAATAGCCATCAAGATAATCCTGGCTGTTATATAAAGAAGTGATCACTGATATTCGACACATTCGGTAAAATTTATGGGGTCATTACTGGAACCTGTCACAATGAACCGGTTTTGCGATAGAAAATTTAATTGACAACATCGGCGGGTGTTGGTTTCAGGTGCTCACTTGCTGAAAGTTTGTCGATGAGCTTCTGACCAAATCTAACGCCAGTAAGTTCAATTTTGTGGTACAGAACATATGAAACCCCGGCTGAGACAGCTATGGCCACCACATAAAGAATAGTAATGTTCCATTGCCATGACAAATGAACTACCCGCCTGATAATAAATGCTAAGCCATCTAAAATAATAAAATGAGATAAATACATACTAAAGCTGAGCTTTCCCAAAAACCTGGTAAGACGATTTTCAAAGAGACTTAAACTGGTTTGAGAGAGAACAAATATAATTACGGTAAATAATACCGCTACAACAAGAAATTCGGGTATCACTTCCTGCAACCCATAATATGGCAGCAGGTAAAATGCAGATAACATCACTCCAACGGCTCCGGCGATAATTAAATACCCCAGCAATGGGCCAAAGGTAAACCTGCGCTTGAGCAAATGATATAGAACGATCCCAAGCATAAACACGGGCAATTGGTTTGGCAGCCAAAAATATAAAAACCAGATTTTGTGAAGTTCATAGTTCAGGCTGGTATAATGCAGTATGATGTAACCGGCTCCCAGGTTCATCAGCCTGGTAATGATGAGAACAGCCACAAACCATATAATACTTGACTTCAGTGATTTGATTCTCGAAAAAAGAAAGGGGATCATGAAGTAAAAAACCATTTCGATGGCTACGGACCAGCCTCCCGGGGGAACATAATTAATTGCCCCGGGGGAGAAACTGTTGAGGAACAAAAAACTTAAAACAACAATCAACGGATCGATGTAATTAGGAAAACTCTCCAGGGGTTTGATCACAATCATAGCGGAATAAAAGACAATAGCGAGGTAGTAAATTGGTGCAATCCTGAAATATCTTCTTATCAGGAAAAATTTTACTGTATCGCCGCCATCCTTCGCAAGCCTTTGCTGAAAAGATAAAAAAAGAGTGAGTGCGCTGGTAATGAAGAAGAGCTGAACACCGTATTGCGCTTTTGTTGACAGAAAAAAAGCTTTGCCGTCCGGTGTTGCAAAACGCTGAGCGGCGTGCACCAGCACAACCTGCATAATAGCAAGACCTCTCAGCGCATCTATATATCCATATTTTTTTACTTCGCTCATTTTAATCTCGCATCGTTCGCAGAAAACCTGGGCTAACCTGCACTATTCGAAAGATTTGTTTTTCTTCTTGTATCCCAGGTTGTTTTTAAACCACGACAGGTAACCGCTGTTGTATTTTATTCCCAGCGTTCCGCTGCTTCCATCTATCCTCAGGTATTCCCGAAGCGGCCTGAAATTATACTCCTGCGCTATCGCTTCAAGTGCGGCGCTGGATAAAACATTCTCAAAAAATACCCAGTCTGAATCATTCAGGTTTCCTTTGTGTTTACTGAGGAAACGGGGAACAAAATCAGGAGAAAATCCAAAAAAGCGCGAATCGCAATTTTTCAGAAATCCATAAAAATTTATCAGCAGGTTTATCTCTTCATCTTCGGCTACCTGTTTCCGGTAGGTCTCGAAATTCAATACCTTGTGCCTGCCTGTCGCCTTAAAAATGAACCCGGCATTTTTTATCTCGGGGGAGTGTTGAAATGCGTGTTCAATACAAAGCATTTCACCATACCCCTTACCTATCTCGCGATTATATTCGTTTCCGTTAAATGTGTAAACCCCGATCCGCCTTTCTGCTATCTCCTTCGAAAACTCTGCACTCAGATCGTTACCGGAATTTTCTACAAAAACAATAGGAAAATCAATTTTTTCAAGCCAGAATCTTATCGCATCAAGGTATTGGGCACGCCGGCTGTCTTTGTCCAACAACTTGGTAAACGCCATGTTGTCGGGGTCTATTGTACCGGTCAGTAATAAAACGAAATTCCTCGCCATTGCGTAAAATATTGGAACCGGTGTGAGACCAGTTAAATTGCGTTTGGTTCTAAAGTCCTCCCGAATTCCGGCTCTCCGGGAAGTTTGCCTGGCTCTGAATACTCTGGGGATTCTATCAATCCGGGATGCAGAATCATTCCAAAAACAGTCAGTTCAAATAGAAGCCCCTGCAAAGTATAGGTGAAGTCAAAGAAATTGCCACCCGTACTACCGCAGATCAGCCAGAAACCAATTATGGAAAGCAGGGCCCTGCTGTAAGGATTGAACTTTTTAGACAGAAACAAAATTTTAATCAGGAAAAATACGAAGATGCCGAATGAGAGCAGCCCGGACTGGATCATCAGGCTAAGGTAACTGGAGTGAGGATCGGTAAGCCTGAATGCATTAAAAAGATCACCGTAACGGATATCTGTGACGGATACCCGCCCGAGGTCATTTTGATAATTACCATATCCGAAGAGAGGCTGTTCAGCAATCAGTTTTCTTCCAATGCTCCAAAGGATCTCTCTGGTTTCAACATCCTTGTCCAGGTCGGTTCCTTCACTATACGATTTATAGAGCTTTATCATCCAGTAAAAAAGCCCTGCCAGTAAAATCAGTGGCATCACCGACTTATTTTGCGCCTTTCTTTTGAAAAGTAATTGAATAAAGATGGCCACTACGATCCCTGCCATTACCGTGCGCATATCGCACGCCAGCGTCCAGGTCATAAATATAAGCGTGCTGACAAGATACTTGGATTTGGTAAAAAGCCCTTCACTCCTGAAATACATCAGGGACGAGAGAATTGCTCCAAGTCCGGCAAGTACACCAGTAATGCCAAAGAAAAATAAGCCCCCCATACGAACGAATTCATCGTGATTTCCCAGTTCAAGAGGACCTCCATTCTTAACATGCACATAAGCCGACACGATCATCGTCAGATGCAGGTAGATGATAAATATGTTGATAAGCCTTTCAAGGGGAATCTGCCAGAAGATTTTCGAGATCACGATCACAAACACCTGAGTGAATAATATATTGATGAAGTTTTTGTTGGAAAGCTCTAGATTTTCTCTGAAAAACTGAATGAGGAACAACCAAACGATCAAAGAGTAAATGACTGGGCTGAAAGGAAATTTAAAATCAAGCTTTACTTTTAACCAGTAAGCAAGAATCACGTTGATCACAACGCCAATAATAAGGAGCTGACCATAATTCCTGGACTCCTCATTGTAATCATGACTGAGATATCCGAACGTAGCCGTTAATAAAAGAAAAAATACGACAAGGCCGACCCGGTATCGACCTTTATATTCATCATATTTGAAAGAAGTCAGCATTGTAGTATTCGTGTACGAAAATTTGTAAACGTAATGTTGTTAAATAGACGCTGCAGGAGAGGCTTTCATCAATTTCTGCCTCGCCATGGCAAACAATGGCTTAAATTCTTTCCTGAACAACGCCAGCATAATCCCTATAAAAACGATAAAAGAAATAATACTCACGATCACTATATAAATGAACTCATTCGGGACGGCTGTACGAATTCTCTGTTTGATGAAGAAGATTAAACCGATGCTGCCAATAACTGATAGTATCATGGGCACAAAAACGGTTCCAAGATAGTTCATGATGCTCATGCCCAGTTTCTTCAGGCAGTAATAAACCACGTACCAGTTGAGGGTAAGGATCTTCGATATGAAGGTTGCCATTGCTATCCCGATCAGGCCATAATACTTGCCCAGAATAAAGCCAAGACCGATATTGATTATGCCTGCGAATAACGTCCATTTATTGAATGGCCATACGCCCATGTTCCAGACAAAATTTCCGGCGACGGAATGCTGTACCTCAAAAAATGTAATCAGTGCAAAAATCACTGCGAAACCATAACCCAGAAAATGGCCCGGACCGACCCATAGATCCACAATATTGCCTACGCTGGAAAACAACGCGACCAGGAATACGCCCACAATAAAAAGTGATAAAATAACAGTATTCCGATAGTACGATACCAGGTTCTCTTTTTTCTCCTGGATATGTTGCTTTGCCACAAATGGCCCGATGATCTGGTTGATGACTAATGATATGGCGATACCATAGCTGAATAACTGCTGGTTAATCACATAATCAGACAATTTATTCGGACCAAGAACGATCGAGGCGATCAGTACGCTGCCCTGGGATGTCAGCCAGGTACCTATTTGGTTTACCGCCAGCGGAAGTGATTGCCCATATACATTCTTTACGATCGAAAGCTGTATAAGGTGTTTAAGGGCGCGTGGTCCGGCGAAAATCTTTCTGTGCCTGATTCTTAAAATAAAATGAAGGGCAAGAAACTGCAGAAGATTTTGTACAAGAAATGCGATGGAAACAAAGAGAATAGACTTGAAGACCGGTAGCAGGAACAACAGGGATAAAAAATAAATTACCTGTACCACGATCCTTACGAGACTGTCATAGCCCACATCGCGATATCCATCCAGAACAGCCGTCGGAATGTTGGAAATGAGATTGAATACTATTCCTCCGATAAATATTATAAAAGCCAGGTTTAGTGACGGGTCGCCTGAGCGGTGTAGTAGGGTGTACGTTATACAGGCAACCGAACCGAAAAGAAAAAGTATACTTGAAAACGAAAGCAGCGATGTGGAATAGATCTGGTGCGTAGAGAAATCTTTTAAACCGGCAGTGATCTTTTCCTCTTTTTTTGCCGGATCGGCATTATCGAGATAGGCAATGATCCTGGATATCGATGAAACGAGTCCAAGATCAGAGATTTGAAGAAAGGCACCGAATGAAAAAAACACATACCATGTGTTCAGCTCAACAGTAGGAAGATTTTTGAAAAGCAGTGGTGTTTGTACAACACCTATTACCATCGTTAGAATAAATTTCAGCCACGACAGTGATACACCCTTTATGATCCTTTTACTATCCGAACTTGTTTTCTTTGCCATTTGGTTTCCGATCTGTATCCGGGCTTTTGTTCGCATTCGCAAACTACCTGGAATGTCAATCTGCCCTTTTTAATTTATAATAAAGTTATAAGGTCAGTTTCGTGCTTTTTCCTGTTGTTCAAGCATCCATACATTCGCCCATTTTGAAAATTCATAGACGGAATAAAAGACACATAATACCAGTCCGCGTATCCCGTCTTTGTAACCCTTCAAAATAAAATATTTTTTTATAAATGTCTTTACTGGTTGCAAAATCAGTTTGCTTTTCGAAAACTTTAGTCCCTCCCTGTATTTATCCGAGGCTTCCACGCAGGCATAATACCCTATTGTTTTTGATACATATTTTTCGATAGAATCATAAGCCAGGTGATTATAATAAAATTCTTTCGAAAGGTGCAACGGGGACCTGCATTGTTTTTGAATACTTGAGAAGTTCATGTGGGTTTTTGCCTCGTCATCGCTGTAGGACGTCACATAAAGCTCTTTTTTGAAACATCTGGGAATTTCATAATAAAATCCACCATTATTTACATAGTCCCCAAAATAATAGTTCCGGCTCCACATGTAAATGATGTCGTAATTTCCGCTATTGATTGCTTCTGAAATCCTGGATGCAGTTTCAGGGATCATTCTTTCGTCTGCATCCAGCACGAGTATCCAGTCATATCTGGCTGATGAGATGGCGGAAAAGCGGGCGGGCTCTACAACTTTTTCCTTTTTATGAAGAAAAATGGTTGCTCCCAGGGATTCCGCAATTTTCACTGTATTATCCGAACTGTACATATCGCAAACGACGATCTCGTTGGCGATACCTTTCACACTGTTAATGCATTCGGCAATATTCTTCTCTTCATTATAAGTATTGATAACTACTGATAACATGTAAAAGTATTGCGGGTGTTAATAAAAGAAATGGGTAAATACATGCTGTGCATTAAGTGTAGCCTTTTATGGTTTCAACAACATCCCTGAACTCCTTCCTGGGATAGAAGGCATATTTGAACTGGTTGCCCAGCAGAGATTTAAAGCCGGTAAAAAAGTAGGAAAATTTCTTTGCCAGGCTTTCGTCAGTACTAAAAATATACTGGTAACTCAGTTTTACTCTTTTGAATTTAAAATACTGAACACCAAGTCCAGACAGGGTATTATTAAGTTGTACGGCACATTCCTGTAACAGGGAACTTTGCTTCTCCCTGCTCATGTAGGTATACATCTTATCAATATAATACTGCTGCTGACTTCTGAAAACGTCCAGGGGGATACCTGAGGTATGCGTATTCTTTTCGTTGATTATTACAAAAGCCCCGGTAACCGG
>JBDTEB010000177.1:0-6547 GCA_039922795.1 Chitinophagaceae bacterium | reverse complement strand
GCAGAAAATGCTTGCTGACGCTTAGAAAAAGATAACCGGCCATTGAGCCGGTTTTTTATTGCCCTCCCAATCTACAAAAAACGCATTTTATGCGGATCACAACCAATTTAAAAATAATGTGTCCTGGTATTTTTTGGTTTGTTTTTATTTGGCAAACTCACCCACAGTTGAGCCTAAAATTGGTCGTGTGCCTCTGGCCGGAATTTTGCCTACAGCTTTCGTAAAATTGAACCTCGCGGCGTATACCCTTGCTCTTGTCTAATGGTTGGCAATAATATATGTTGCGAATAATAATTTCTTGTGCTTGGTTTACGTGCGTTTATTAGCTTTTAGATTTAATGATGGATTGAATATTTTTCTTTCAATATAATATTCTTTCACGACACCTTCATAATCTCACCGCATTTCTAAACTATTGGTTTAATAATGTTCTGGTTAAACGTTGCGATAATTTGTTGACCTCTCAAGTTATAAATCTGGCTGGAACTATCTTACCACTTTGCTTCATGCAAAGCATTGCACGAGGCTAGAGGAACGACTTAATTAAATCAAGTCATCCAAAAGGTGTAATCACCGTTTAACTAATGTTCAACCATCCTTCTTATAAAAAAAATATCGATTAAAAAACTGTAGGCATTCGCCTGTTTTGGGTATGTGAACCTGATTTTTCAGTCGGGGTTTACATGTAGAAAACCGCAAAAAGAAATCGTGAAATCCAATACCAGCATGCATGCACATCTATTTCCGCATAAGCCTTTGTCAATGATTAAAGTCCTCTTTAAAAAAATCAAATCGATATAGCCCCAAGTTTATTTTGTAAAATCATTAACATTTAATATTTTGCTCTCGCTGTATTTACTCCTACCCTGGATGACTAAATCTGATGCATAGACGAAAGTCAATGCGTTTCACTTTTAATATATTTTTCAAACCCGCTATTGGATCCGGCGTGGTTATTTTGATTCTATACGATTATAATTAATGCTATGGGTACGAAGAGGACCGAGAAAAAAAATATTCCCGAACCTCAGCGTCAAATGTTCTGATTCCTTTTTATCCCGAAAACTCTTAAACGATTTTATTGTGTTGATAATTGTGGTCATCATTGTTAGTGGCCCGGATTATTGTTGCTAAATACATTCACAGCCAAAACTTGCCATTATGATAAAAAAATCCCTTCAAGGGAGATGTCTGTCCATTTTCAACTCTTCAACGCTCCTTGCATTTTTCTTGAGTGTATTGTTCTATCCTCATCACGTATTTTCCCAAAATCAACGAAAAGTCACCAGCACGGTGATCACCGGTACGGTTAAGGATAACCTGGGGAAACCAATTTCTGACGCAACCGTAAGACTGACCGGTACAAACGTCATTGCTTCTTCGGATGAAAAGGGGGCCTTTTCTATTAATGCCCGACTTCAGGGTAACCTGGAGATATCGCGCGTGGGTTATAAACCACAAACAATTTCGATCAACAACACCGTTGTGTGGAACGTTGTGTTGGAGGCTGTCGAAGGAACAGAGAATGAAGTAGTCGTAGTCGGTTATGGCCAGCAAAAAAAGATAAGTACAATCGGTGCCATTAGCACCATAAAAGCCGAAGATTTAAAACAACCCGTCGCCAATATGACCAATCTGATTGCAGGTCGTGTTGCCGGTGTTGTAGGCGTACAAAGAAGCGGCCAACCAGGGTACGACAATTCCGACATTTATATCAGGGGAATTTCAACGTTTACAAACAGCAAACCGTTGGTACTCGTTGATGGAGTGGAAAGAGAATTTGGCAACGTGGATCCCGAAGACATTGCCAGTTTTAGCATCCTTAAGGATGCTTCCGCAACGGCAGTCTATGGCGTACGTGGTGCCAACGGAGTAATTATCATCCAGACAAAAAAGGGGAAGATAGGTAAGCCGCTGATCAATTTCCAGTATGATCAGGGGATCACCCAGTTTACTACAATTCCCGAATTTGCCGGTGGTGTAACCTATATGCAAATTGCGAATGAAGCGTATAAAAACAGTACTCCCAACGATCTAAATCCAAAATACACACAAGACAGGATCAATAAAACAGCTACCGGAGAAGATCCGGATCTTTATCCGAACGTAAACTGGTTTGACGTGCTGTTCAAAAAAAATGGCCAGAATAAAAGGGGACGATTAAATGCAAGCGGAGGTTCGGAAAATGCTCAATATTATCTATCGCTCGGTTATTACGACGAGACCGGATTATATAAACGTGATGGACTTTCCAATTACAATTCCGACATCAAGTTTACCAGATTCAATTTTACATCTAACCTTACACTTAATATCACCAAGACCACCAAAGTTGAATTTGGCGCTTCGGGCTGGATCAGCAATGGTAATTATCCCGGAAGTTCGGTAGGTGATATCTGGAGTTCTGCCTATATACTGCCTCCTATTTTAATACCTGCAGTTTATTCCAACGGACTAAACGCCCAGATACGCACCGGAGATATTTTCAATCCTTACAACAGGCTTACACAGAGCGGCTTCGTCACAGAATTCCGAAGCCAGTTATGGAGCAATATCCGCGTCACACAAAATTTGAACGCTGTACTCAAGGGGCTTTCCGCGACAGCTATGTTCTCTTTTGATAATCTAAACACACATACCATCAACCGCACAAAATCTGTAGACGGATACCTGGCGAGAGGTCGTGACTCAAGTGGTAAACTATTGCTCGATCGTACTTCTACCGGAACCAGCTTCCTGGGTTATGGTCGTTCCAATGGAGGCAGCCGGCAATTTTATACAGAAGCGGCCATTAATTATTCAGACAATTTTGGCAAACATGCCGTTACCGGGCTTGTGCTTTTCAACGCGTCTGACCGGGTTGACGCTTTTGCCACCGACCCTGTACTTTCTCTTCCTTACCGATACATGGGTCTGGCTGGGCGCGGCACTTATGCCTACGACAGCAAGTATCTAATAGAAGCGAATTTCGGTTATAATGGTTCCGAAACGTTTGCTCCAACCAAGCGATTTGGTTTCTTTCCTTCCTTTGGATTGGGTTGGGTAGCATCTGAAGAAAAATTCTTTGAGCCGCTGACTAAAGCATTCCCGTTCTTCAAACTAAGATACTCGAATGGTATCGTAGGTAACAGTAATATCGCTGCAGATCGCCGCTTCGGGTATATATCAACGGTAAATGAAAATACCGGTTCTTATTCTTTCGGCCGGAACGGTACCAATCAGAATGTTACTGGTTTGGATATCGGTTTTTATGCTACCGATGTAACCTGGGAGAAAGCCAAAAAACAAAACATCGGTATCGAGTTTAAAACCTGGGGCAATGCGATCTCCGTGGTCGCTGATCTTTTTAAGGAAAACCGAACAGGCATTTATCGCCAGCGTGGCGACGTGGCCGGTAATGCAGGACTTCGTTCGCTTCCTTATGCGAATCTTGGCGAGATTACCAACCAAGGCATCGATGCAACGGTTGATGTAAACAAGCGGGTGAAGAAAGACTGGTCGATAGGCATCAGGGGCACATTCACCTGGACAAAGGCCATGGTAATAAATGATGCCAACGCTCCGTGGCCATACCCATGGCAACAACGCATTGGCCGCAAAAACGGTCAGCGTTTCGGATACACTGATCTCGGTTTGTATACGGACGATAAAGATGTCGCCAATAGTCCCTACCAGACTGGTATAAACAAGGCGGGAGATATTAAATACAAAGATCTCAACGGGGACGGTAAAATTGATAGCTATGACCAGGGTCCCATCGGTTACGGAAGCTTTCCGGAAATTGTATATGGTTTCGGCCCTACCGTTTCATGGAAAGGATTTTCCGTTGCGGGATGGTTTAAAGGAATCAGCAAAGTTGATATTTCGTTGAGTGGTGACGGGTTTCAGCCTTTCAGCCAGGGCGGTGAAAGAGGAAATCTTTTGGCTCAAATCACCAATCACTGGACTCCACAAACTACTGACCCCAGACCCTTTTATCCACGTCTTACCTATGGTAATGACAACATGAACTACGCCAACAGCACATGGTGGGTAAAAAATGGCGCCTTTATTCGCTTACAAACTGTTCAGTTGAGTTATGACTTCGTAGGTGCCAGTTGGTTATCACGCACAGGCATGTCCAATATGAATATCTATTTTATTGGATACAACCTCTGGACCAGGAGTGATTTTAAATTATGGGATGTAGAACTGGGTGATGGAAGAGGGGCTCAATACCCTTTAACAAAAACATTTAACCTGGGACTAAAATGCACTTTCAAATAATAATTATCAACTAGCGACGCATATGAAAAAGTTATTTAAAATAAATTCGCTCGTACTCGCCCTGCTGTTGTTGTTCGCAACGGGCTGCAAGAAATATCTTGACCAGGTACCAAGCGATCGAATTACCATAGAACAGGTTTTTCAGAAAAAGGGGCCTTCTGAGCAATATCTCGCCAACATTTACACTTATGTAAATGATGACTCCAACCAATGGGACGGAAGCCCCTGGGGAGCCAATGCCGATGAGATGGATATGACCTGGTCAAAATATGCGACATATGCCCTTAACATAGGTAATATCAGCGCCGGAAACGCTTTGTTCGACAGGTGGCCAGGCTATTACAGAGGTATTCGTTCTGCCACTTATTTCATCAATCACATCGATGGCAATGCGGAGATTTTATCAATAAACGGAAAGCGAACGATCGACCAGTACAAAGCCGAAGCGCGTTTCCTACGCGCATATTTTTACTTTTTACTGATGCGTCAGTATGGCCCGGTGATCCTTGCAGGTGAGGTGGAAATCCCGGCAGATGCTCCGGCTACGGATATGCAGGTGCCAAGAAGCCTTTACGATTCCTGCGTTAATTACGTCGTCAAAGAACTGGATGAAGCTACTGCTGTATTGCCACTCGTTCCATCAAGTAACGGCCAGGCCAGTGACATTGAATATGGTCGTGCGACCAAAGGGATTGCCATGGCGGTAAAAGCCCGCTTACTTTTGTATGCTGCTAGTCCGTTATATAATGGAAACACAGACTATGCGAATTTTAAAAATCAGAACGGCCAGCCCTTCATTAATCAAACCTACGATCAGCAGAAATGGAAAAAAGCTGCCGATGCAGCAAAAGCTATAATCGACCTGGCACTCTATTCACTTTACGTAGATCCCAGTGGCGACGCCATAAAATCTTACCAGGGAGTATTTTTACAAGCCTGGAATTCCGAACAGATCTTCAACAGGAAGTCAAATGGATTGGCTGCCTGGGATACGCACTGCACACCGCGGCAGGGAGGTGGGTGGAATGGTGTTGGCGTAACTCAGGAGCAGGTAGACGCCTACTTTATGTCTGATGGCAAGCCTATCACGGAATCATCTCTCTATTCAGAAACAGGTTTTACGACTGTGGGCAATGTCCCGATATTCAACATGTACATGAACCGCGAGGCCAGGTTCTATGCGTCTGTTACTTATCACAACAGTATCTGGCAGGGAGGGAACATGACGGCTGCTGTTCCAATCAGCTTTTTTGCAAACTCTGGCAATGGCAAAAATGGACATGCTACCGACTGGACAAAAACCGGCTACCTGGCTAGAAAGAACGTGTCCCCGCAAACAAATAACGGTTCAGGAGGCAACGGTGCGCAATTTGCCAGGCCATTAATTCTTATCAGGCTTGGAGAGGTTTACCTGAACTATGCGGAAGCCCTGAATGAATATCAGCCTGGTAGTGCCGATATCGCGACATACATCAATCTCATTCGTGGCAGGGTGAAGCTGCCTCTTTATGGTTCGGCAGGGTTGCCAATGCCTGCAAATCAGGCCGAGATGCGCAAAAGGATCTGGCAGGAAAGGAGGGTTGAACTCGCTTTTGAAACTCACCGCTGGTTTGATATCAGGCGTTGGAAGATCGCCCCGCAGGTTATGGGTGATATGCATGGAATGGATGTAAGCAAAACGGATAATTCATTTTTTACCCGAACAGTCGTCGGTCCGCACCTTTTTAGAAATACTGCTTCATACTGGTTTCCTATCAATCAATATGATATGGACAGGGCGAAGCTGATGATTCAAAATCCGGGATGGTAGGCATCTGGAAGATAACGGCAGAAAATATTATCAGGCGAACGTTTGCCCGCTAATTACATCACGCTCAAATTACTTTTACATGAAAATCAACAAATCTTTAGCATACTCTTTGATTGCTCTTTTGGCTTTAAGTATCGGGTGTAGTAAACAAAAATATGATCTTCCCGATCAGCCCGTTGACAGTTACAACCGCGTGTATATGCCAGAGGCCTCGAACGGCCCTGTCATCAGAACTTTGAAAGTCACCGATAGCGTTCAAAGTCTTACGTATGGCGCTAATTTCGGCGGCCAGGGATATCCGGAAAGTGACATTGCCGTAACATTTTCAATAGACTCTGCCAAGGTGGATAGCTTCAACCGGGTGAACAGAACGAATTATAAAATCCTGCCCAAAGGAAGCTTTAGTTTAGAAAGCACTTCGAGCACCATTCCAAAAGGCCGGCTGAGTACGCCCCCTTTGAATGTGTCTTT
>JBDTEB010000176.1:0-5893 GCA_039922795.1 Chitinophagaceae bacterium | reverse complement strand
GCCCAGCTCAGTCGAAAGTTTCACCCGCTGCGCTTCGCCCCCACTGAGGGTTACAGCCGATTGCCCGAGCGTTATATAACCCAATCCCACTTCCTGCAACACTTTTATCTTACGGTAGATATATGGCACATTGGTAAAAAATTCTACCGCCTCATCTACGGTCATGTTCAACACATCGCTGATCGATTTACCCTTGTATCGGATCTCCAGGGTATCTCTGTTATATCGCTTACCGTTGCATTTCTCGCAATGCACATATACATCTGGCAGAAAGTTCATTTCAATTACGCGCATACCGCCACCACCACAAACTTCGCAACGACCGCTTTTAACATTGAATGAAAACCGTCCGGCAGTATATCCCCTGATCTTGGCTTCAGGCACAGCGGCAAACAGCGTTCTGATATCGGTGAAAAATCCGCAATAAGTGGCGGGATTACTTCTTGGAGTACGACCGATCGGGCTCTGATCTATTTCAATGACCTTATCGATCTGTTCAAGCCCTTTAATTTTTTTATAAGGCTGCGGAGCCGTTTTGGCATTGAAACAAAACTGGGAGAGTAAAGGATATAGCGTTTCTGTGATGAGCGTGGATTTTCCACTGCCGCTAACACCAGTGACCAGGATAAGCTTTCCAAGGGGGAAACTCACAGTGATATTCCTCAGATTATTGCCTGTGGCGCCTGTCAGAACAATGGATTTGCCATTTCCCCTTCTTCTTTCCTTTGGAACAGCAATAACCTTTTCACCAAAAAGAAAACGCGCTGTTTCAGAATCGACGGCTTTCATTTTTTTTGGGTCACCCTGTGCAACAACCTGTCCGCCGAATTTTCCAGCTTTTGGGCCGATATCTACCAGGTAATCTGCCGCCAGCATAATATCCTTGTCATGTTCTACCACAAGTACGCTGTTGCCAATATCCCTTAAATTTTTCAGGGCTTCAATCAACCGCTGGTTGTCGCGCTGATGCAAACCAATACTTGGTTCATCAAGAATATATGTTATTCCCTGGAGCTGTGATCCGATCTGTGTCGCCAGCCTGATACGCTGGGACTCCCCACCACTAAGGCTTTTGGAAGATCTCTCGAGGGTCAGATAATTCAACCCGACGTTTAGCAAAAAACTTAAGCGGTCCCTGATCTCTTTAAGTACATCCTTCGCAATGGCATTTTGCTTTGCTGAGATCCTCTTTTCAATTCCCACAAACCAGCCAGACAAGACATCAAGATTCATAGTACTCAACGAGGCAATATTTTTCCCGTCGATCATAAACCAGAGGCTCTCCTTTTTAAGCCTCGCACCCTTGCAAACATCGCAGGTCTTAAGTTCCATAAACTTTTCCACCCAATCCCTGAGCGACTCGCTGGTGCTTCCTGCGAACCATCGCTTGAGCATGATCACCACGCCCTCGTATTCGGTGGCATATATCGTATTCACCCCGGAGTCAAATCCAAACTCAATATCTTTATTTGCGCCGTCAGTCGTTCCATAAAGAATCAGGTTCATCGATTCCTCACTAAGTTCGCTGATCGGTTTCACCAGGCTAATCTTGTTCTTTTTGGCCAGCTGTTGAACCTGCTTGAAGACGTAGGCCTCGCGTTCTTCCCCGAGTGGGGCAATGGCGCCCTCACTGATGCTTAAAGACTTGTCGGGAAGTACCGCATCCATGTTAACCTGGTTAACTGTTCCCAGTCCCTTACAAGCGGCACAGGCACCATAGGGAGAGTTGAACGAGAATGCATTCGGCGATGGCTCTTCATAACTGATACCGGTATCGGCGCACATCAGTTGTTTACTATATTGGATAACAGATTTTTCTTTATCCACCAGCAGAAACATGAGGTCCTTGCCAATCTGCAAACTTTTCACCACGCTTTGGCTGAGCCTCACTTTCATGTCATCGGTAACCGGAAGACGATCGACAACCACTTCGATATCATGGATCTTGTACCTGTCTACCTGCATCTTTTCCTTGATATCCAGAACCACCCCGTCAACGCGAACTTTCAAATAGCCCCGCTTGCGGATATCTTCGAAAAGTTCCCGGTAGTGACCTTTTCGCCCCCTTACCAGCGGAGCCAGCAAAACCGCTTTCTGGTTTTGAAACCGCTGGTAGATGTTCTCCACGATCTCTTCCTCGCTGAATTTCATCATCTTCCTGCCTGTGTTATAGCTAAAAGCTTCTGATGCACGGGCATACAGGAGACGCATAAAGTCGTAAATCTCGGTGACTGTGCCTACTGTACTGCGCGGGTTTTTGTTGGTAGTCTTTTGCTCGATAGAGATCACCGGCGACAAGCCGGTTATCTTGTCCACATCCGGCCGTTCCATATCACCCATAAACTGCCGGGCATAGGCAGAAAAACTTTCCATATATCGGCGCTGGCCTTCATTGTAGATGGTATCAAAAGCCAGTGAAGACTTCCCGCTGCCACTCACCCCTGTAAAAACTACCAGCTTGTTCTTGGGCAAGCTAATATCTATGTTTTTGAGATTATGTTCCCTGGCGCCATAGACTTCAATATATTCCTGTTCGTCCTGAAACAGGGCTTCAGTGGTGTTTTTTTCACTCATAAATTGTGGGTAAAGATAGGAACAATGGTGGAGCGCAAAAGTTCAGGCTGTATTCTTTGGCACAGTATTTACCCCATTGAATGCAGGGAAAGGAGTTGATCAGTATTTATCGATTAGGAAGATGCCTGTGACTACCTCAATGGCTAAAAAGAAGTCCCCGGAAAGGGCCGGAAGGATTTTGCATCGGGTTCTTTCGCTTATGGATGATAGTGAGTTTTTAATCTGTTACTTTTTCGGCATGCATGCCCCTTCAGGATATGGGGACCAGCTGAAGAAGTCAGCAGACTTTTAAAAGGTAAAATTCATGGCATAAGTTTAGCTAACCTACATTCTATGCAGTTTTTCAAAGGAATTTTGATATTGGGAATATGCTGGAATGTGAGCTCATGCAAAACGTTTAGCAAGACTCAACTGGGAGAAGCAATAGGACTAAAGACGGGAACGTTCCTGGGCGCTGTCGTGGGTGACGCTGCGGGAAATGAATCGGCCGGTACCGTGATAGGAGGATCACTGGGTGCCGCAACGGGGGAAGCCATGGTGAAATCTTCACTTGATAAACTGGCTGAGGAAATTACTGACAGCGTTAATGACGCCACCATACGAAAAACTGCCGAGACCCTGATTGTGGAGTTCAAAACCAGTGTGCTTTTCCGGAAAAACAATTCAGCGATCATTTCTGAGAAAGCGAAGGCTAATCTTGACAAACTCGTTACCATCCTCATTAGGTATCGAAAAAATAAAATTGCGATTACCGTTTTCAACAGAAATAAAAGGGAAACCGCAGAATCATTGTCTGAGAAACGTGTAGCAATGCTTGGCGATTATCTGAGGGTTAAAGGTGTTGCTTCTTCCAGAATAAGCTTTGGCCGTTCCGATGTGATATCAAAAAGCAGCCTGGTTTCGATCATCCTCTCCTGAAGTCGGAAAAACATAAAATTTTCTAGGGAGCAAAGTGAAATTTGGAAATATCAGTTTTCCACTTTTATCTTTGCAGCAGTTCTTTACACATTTATCAAGAAAGGCAGAGGGAAATGGCCCTGTGAAGCCTTAGCAACCGCAAGATCCCCCAGGGGGTGGCGAAAGGTGCTAATTCCATCTCCCGGAATACCGGGGGAAAGATAAGTCAGATCCCCAGCTTAATATCTTACCCATATTTTTGGCTCATCTGATTTTCCAGGTGAGCATTTTTGTTTGTTACCATCTGCAACTTTCGGCGATAAGTGTTTTATTTTTTAACCATCAAAAAATGTACACGATGAGCCATCCACTTCGTTTTGAAACCTTACAACTCCATGCCGGACAAGAAGTTGACCCCGCGACAAATTCCAGGGCGGTACCTATTTATCAAACAACCTCCTATACTTTTAACAATTCCGAGCATGCGGCCAATCTCTTCGGATTAAAGGAATTTGGTAATATCTATACCCGCATGATGAATCCAACAACGGATGTTTTTGAGAAAAGGATCGCTGCGCTGGAAGGTGGTGTAGCTGCATTGGCCACGGCTTCTGGTCAGGCGGCCCAATTTCTTGCCATAAACAATTTGCTTCAGGCTGGTGATAATTTTGTCTCTACGACCTTTCTTTATGGTGGCACCTACAATCAGTTTAAAGTGGCTTTTAAAAGGCTGGGTATTGAGGCCCGCTTTGCCGAAGGTGACGATATTGCATCGTTTGAAAAACTCATAGACGCTAAAACCAAAGCGATCTACCTGGAGACCATCGGAAATCCAAGACTGAATATTCCGGATTTCGACAGGTTTGCTGCCCTGGCAAAAAAATATGATCTTCCGCTGGTTGTTGACAATACATTTGGTGCGGGTGGCTATCTCTTCCGCCCGCTGGAACATGGAGCAAACATCGTGGTGGAATCGGCAACAAAATGGATCGGTGGACATGGGAACAGCATAGGAGGGGTGATCGTGGATGGCGGAAACTACAACTGGAACAATGGTAAGTTCCCGCAATTTACCGAACCTTCTGAAGGCTATCACGGATTGAAATTCTGGGATGTGTTTGGTGAAGGAAATCCGCTGGGACTGCCGAATATTGCGTTCATTATTCGTGCCAGGGTTGAAGGTCTGAGAGATTTCGGCCCGTGTCAAGCTCCCTTTAATTCGTTCCTTCTTTTGCAGGGTTTGGAAACACTTTCGCTGCGTGTCGACCGGCATGTTGAAAATGCCCTGGCGCTGGCAAGCTGGCTGGAAAAACATCCGCTCGTTGATTTTGTTACCTACCCGGGTCTCCCGTCAAATGCCTACCATGACCTGGCAAAAAAATACCTGACAAAAGGTTTCGGAGGAGTTCTTCAATTCGGGGTGAAAGGCGGAAAAGAAAACGCTTCCGCTTTTATTAACCAGTTAAAACTGATTAGCCATGTCGCCAATATGGGTGACGCAAAAACACTGGCCATACACCCGGCATCCACCACGCATGAACAGCTTAGCGAGCATGAACAAGCCGCTGCTGGTGTTGCACCAAACCAGATTCGTATTTCAGTGGGTATCGAACATCTTGAAGATATCAAGGCAGATTTCGAACAGGCATTTGACACGGTATTTGCTGGCAAAAAAGAACTGGCATCCTAGTGTTGAGCGAATACACACGAGGTGTTAATTATTACAAAGAAAACAATGAGGGAAGTTTTTCATTACAAAGAAAATTTTACACTTGAATCCGGGTACCTGCTCAGTGGGTTTCACCTGGCTTACAATACCTATGGAAAACTGAATAACAGGAAAGACAATGTTGTATGGATTTTTCATGCGTTGACCGCCAATAGTGATCCGCAGGGCTGGTGGCCAGGATTGATCGGAGAAAACAAACTGTTCGACCCTGCAAAAAACTTCATCATCTGTGTAAATATGCCCGGAAGTTGCTATGGGAGCATCGGGCCTCTTGATACAGATAACGCAGGTAAAAAATGGTTTCATGATTTTCCTTTTTTTACAACAAGGGATATGATCAGAGCCTACCAGCATCTCAAATATTTTCTTGGCATCTCTCAAATCCAGGTAGGAATTGGAGGATCGATGGGTGGTCAACAACTCCTTGAATGGGCCGTGGAGGAACCGGCCCTTTTCGCCAATATCTTTCCCATTGCCTGTAACGCAAAGCACTCACCGTGGGGCATAGCATTCAATGCGACACAAAGGCAATGCATTGAAACTGACCCCAGCTGGCCCCTGAAAAATGAACAGGCCGGCAGGCAGGGCATGCAAGCCGCAAGAGGAGTGGCCTTATTATCTTACCGGAATTATGAAACGTACAGGAATTTTCAGCACGATGACGATGATGATCAAATGGGCGGCTTCAAAAGT
>JBDTEB010000175.1:0-21601 GCA_039922795.1 Chitinophagaceae bacterium | reverse complement strand
CCAAACAGTTTAAATCCGTGTTTTTGCAGGTATTCGATAAAAAACTTTATGGCAAGGAGTGCAACAACAAAAGCCACCACATTGCCTATTACGAGGTAACCTATCTCTTCCTTATGAATCAGTTTATATCCTTTGAGTAATTTATAACCTGTTGCAGCACACATTGTGGGCACTGCCAGAAAAAAAGAAAACTCAGCGGCCACTTTGCGGGTAAGTCTTTGCTGCATTCCTCCGATGATACTTGCCGCACTTCGGCTAACACCTGGCACCATGGCAATACATTGCCAGAGACCAATCATAAATGCACGGGGATAGGTAATGCGTGGCTCTGTATCTATGACGGGATTTTTGAAAGCCTTGTCAATAAACAGCAATATAATACCGCCAAGCAACAAGGTGATAGCCACTGTCAGTGGACTTTCCAGAAGTGCATCAATTCTATCGGAGAACAGAAAGCCGATGATCAATGCAGGAAGTACCGCAACCATGAGTTTTAAGTAGAAGTTCCAGCTATTAAAGTCAAGAAACTTTCTCCAGTAAAGTACAACGACGGCAAGAATTGCTCCCAGCTGGATCACCACTTCATAAAGCTTGGTAAATTCATCCTTCTGAATATGAAGCAATGAACTGGTTATGATCATGTGCCCTGTAGAAGAAATGGGTAAAAACTCAGTCAGGCCTTCAACGATGGCAATAATGACTGCTTCAAAATTTGTCATATCGTATTATGCCTTGTTCTTGAAAATACCCACTACTTCCAATGCCAGTCCGATCACGATCAAAATGGGCGCGATAGTGATCCTCGTGGTGCTGTACACTTCTTTCTGGTCAAAAACGGCAGGATTCGGGCTTTTTCCACCACTCATAAGCATCATTCCGATAGCAATTACCACGAGTCCGGCGACCATCCAGATATAATTCGATTTATTAAAGAAGCTAAAGGCATCGTTTGAAGCCGGTACCGTTATTTTTGGTAACGGGATATTGCTGCGCAGAACGGGTTTTCTTTCAATCATGATGGTTGCTTGTGTCTAAAGTATCGGAAAAGGGTACAAAATAATAAACATTTCTAACAGCTCAATACAGTTCGTCCAGTTTCATTTTCAGGTATTTGATCACACTTCGGTGGGTACTGAACAGGGAAATAAGGATTCCCAGTATAATGATTCCTGACGAAAGCAATACCAGCCAGCGAATATCGCGAATCGCTCGCAACTCGGGGAGTGAGTTTTCAGCGATGAAAACAATGGCCAGGATTCCCGCAAGCGCTATGACGCCGCTGATTGCACCATTGACGATTGCGCGGTAATCCATCGGCCTGGCAATAAACCAGCGGGTGGCACCTACCATCTGCATGGTTTTAATCAGGAACCGGTTGCTAAACATGGCCAGTTTGATGGTATTATCGATCAGTATGATCACTACGATGCAAAGGAGGATAGCTATACCCAGAAGGATAAGACTGACCTTTCTAACATTTTTATTGAGATTATTCACAAGTGACTTCGGATACTGCACGTCACTAACCGCGATATTTTTCTGAAGATCTGACTGGATGGCTGCGAGCGTGTCTACATCAACATACTGACTTTTTAATGTAAAATCGACGCTCGCCTGTAAGGGATTATCCTGCAAAACATTTTTCCAATCTTCGTTTCCGTCTGACAAGAATTTTTGTTTTGCATCTTCTTTGGTAACATATTCATACGCTTTTACGTATGGCTTTACAGCGATATACTGAACCAGCGCAGCGCTGTCACGGGATGAAATATTTTCTCTTAGATAGACACGCACCTCGACGTTCTCTTTGAAAAAATCACCCAGTTTATTCGCATTTATCACGATCCAGCCTAATATTCCCAGGATAAATAATACAAGGGATACCCCTAGAATAGCCATGAAATACGATGGTTGAGAGCGTTTAGCTGAACTTTTTCCTGCCTGCCTCATGTAACAATTGATTTGTTAATACGCTAATTAATACTCTTATTGAAGTTCCGGAACGCGCAAAAATAAAGGAATTATGAGTCGAATCCTTATTTTTGTCGACCTCTTAACGTTTGGGCCAACGCCTTAAAGATGATAGCGAATATCGCATTACATGGAATATAATTTTAGAGCAATAGAAGAAAACTGGCAGAAGACCTGGAAAGAAAATAAAGTCTACCAGGTAAAAAAAGATACGGGCAAGCCCAAGTGTTATGTTCTTGATATGTTCCCTTACCCAAGCGGCTCGGGACTACACGTGGGTCATCCGCTGGGATATATCGCCAGCGATATTTACAGCAGGTACAAAAGACTCAAAGGTTTTAATGTGCTGCATCCTATGGGCTACGACAGTTTTGGTCTTCCCGCAGAACAGTATGCCCTTGAAACCGGCCAGCATCCTGCCGTTACCACGGAAAATAATATTAATAATTTTCGCGCTCAGCTTGAGAAGATCGGGTTTTGTTATGATTGGAGCCGGGAAATCAGAACCAGCGATCCTTCCTATTATAAATGGACACAATCGATTTTCCTGGATCTTTTTAATTCCTGGTACGATCGAAGGATCTCGAAAGCCAGGCCAATAGGCGAATTGGAAGCGACCTTCGAACAGGAAGGAACCTTCGGAATTGCCTCGTTTTTTACTGAAAAGAAATCGTTCGATGCCATTGAGTGGGCCGCATTTAGTAAAAAAGAGCAGGAAGATATATTAATGGATTATCGCCTGTCTTTTTCCTCATACGGCGAAGTGAACTGGTGTGAAGCACTGGGAACGGTATTGGCCAATGACGAAGTGGTCAACGGTTTCAGCGAGCGCGGAGGCTTTCCCGTGGTGAAAAAGAAGATGCGGCAATGGTATTTGCGCATCACGGAATATGCCGACCGCCTTCTCCAGGGCCTTGATAAAATTGAATTTACAGATTCATTAAAAGAGCAGCAAAAAAACTGGATTGGCAAATCGACAGGGGCAGAGATCAGTTTCGAAGTGACATCTTCTGCTTTAACAACCGGTGATAAAAAGGTACTCACGGTGTACACTACCCGCCCGGATACAATTTTTGGTGTCGATTTTATGGTAATCGCACCGGAGCACGAACTGGTTAAACAAATAACTACCGAACGTCAACGAACGAGTATTGATGATTATTTAAACTATACGAAGAGCAGAAGTGATCGGGAAAGGATGGCCGAGGTCAAACAAATTACCGGTTGCTTTACCGGCGCTTTTGCAATCAATCCTTTCGATGGACGAGAGATCCCGGTCTGGATTGCTGAATATGTTTTGATAGGCTATGGAACAGGGGCGATCATGGGCGTACCCTGCGGCGACACGAGAGATTTTAATTTTGCGAGATTCTTTGATCTGCCTGTCACCAATATTATTGGAAAGCATTTTAATGGCACCGAAGCAAATACTACCAAAGAAGCCATTTTGGAAAATTCGGGGTTTCTTACCGGTACATCGATGAAAGAGGCAACCGAATTGGTTGTTTCAAAGCTTGAGGCGACGGGGATGGGCAAGCGAAAAGTAAATTTTCGTATGCGGGACGCCGGCTTCAGTCGCCAGCGTTACTGGGGTGAACCATTTCCCATTACCTGGAAAGATGGCTCTGCCAGAGCTTTGGATAAAAATGAATTACCGCTGGAATTGCCATTTGTTGAAGAATATGGTCCTGGTCCCGAAGGCGAGGGGCCTCTGGCGAATATCACTGAATGGACAAACCTGCCAGACGGATCCAAACGGGAAACGAGTACAATGCCGGGTTATGCGGGCAGCAGTTGGTATTTCCTGCGTTATATGGATCCACATAATAACGCGGAGTTTTGTAGCCGGGAAGCTTCGGATTATTGGAACCAGGTAGATCTTTATATTGGAGGAACGGAGCATGCGGTTGGCCACCTTCTTTATTCAAGAATGTGGACGAAATTCCTTTTCGATACCGGTCGTATATCTTTCGACGAGCCCTACAAGAAGCTGGTCAACCAGGGAATGATTACCGGTAAATCATTTTTTGTAGAAACATATCACGCCGCTTCTGCGGATGGAAGGACTGCTGTGTTGCTAAGCTCGGCAGAAAAAATGCTGCCGGTTGGCCCACTGGATATAAATGGAACTGTTTGGACTATCGATGCCGAATCCAGACAATCTTCAAGGCTCAGATATGCGCATAAATATATCGACGCTGTCGGGCGCCTGGCAAAGTCACAAATCGAAAAATTATTCGTCGAACAACCAGACCAGACGATCGATCTTAATTCGATCATTATATATTTCAATTCAAAAGACCTCACCGAAACGGGCGAGCCATTTTTATCGGGAACCGTTGTCGAAAAGATGTCTAAATCAAAATACAATGTGGAAAATCCCGATGACATTGTAATTAATTATGGTGCCGACACTTTCAGAATGTACGAAATGTTCCTTGGTCCTATAGAGATGAGTAAACCCTGGGATACCAAAGGGATAGAGGGAGTGCACCGCTTCCTGAAAAAATTATGGCGTTTGTTTTTCGATGAAATAACAGGAAAGGTCTGGAACGAACAAAAGGCAATAGCTGCGGAATTAAAAGTGCTGCACCGGTGCATTCGGAAGATTGATGACGATACCGAAAAGTTTTCCTTCAATACTGCAGTGAGTGCTTTCATGGTTTGTATCAACGAATTGACTGACTTGAAGTGTCATAAAAAAGAGGTGCTTGAGAAAATTCTTATCCTGCTTGCACCTTATACTCCCCATATAACTGAAGAATTGTGGCATCAATTGGGCAACCCGGGAACCATTCTCGATGCTCCATTTCCTGAGTTCGAAGAAAGTCATGTTATTGAATCGTCAAAGGAATATCCCGTATCGGTAAATGGTAAAGTGAGAACAACAATACACATATCTCTGGACGCTTCACAGCAAGATGTAGAGGTTATTGTTCAAAATAACGACACAATCAAGAAGTGGCTGGGTGAAGCTGCCCCGAAGAAAATCATTTATGTAAAGAATAAAATGATCAATATAGTAGTTTAGCTGTATTGCGGACTTGTAGGCAAACCACTATTTATTAGTATTTTTTTAGCCCTGCATACCTTACTCCAATTTTTTTACGCTTCTTTAATTCCTATAAAAGTAATTCTCACGACTTTTCTGGTATATTTTAAACCATGGCATGTTTTTATATAATGTACAAATACGGGAACAGATATTTGTATTGTTGTTAAATAAGATGAAATCAGAATAATTTAAAGACTTTATGAATTTCCTTTTTTCGCTTTTAGCCATCAACATACGCGACTTCAGGGCTTCATTCAATTCTTTTACTCTTATATATTAGAAATATTTGAACATCTTGTTTAAGCATCCGTTTAAGATTAGAACAAGAGTCCCAAATTGGGAAAATTAAAAGGGGTTATAAAAGTTTCGTTGCACTTGTTATACTAATAATTTTCTCGGAAATATGGAACACTGGCGTTGACTTGATTTAGTTCGCATCATAAGTACTCCGACAGAAATTTTTAGTAAGAAAAATTTAATTGAATTGGTTGGGGAAAGGTGCTGAAATAAATGTCTACCATTATTAAAACAAGTCATGGGTGACGATCTGAGCGGGGAATATTGGGTAATGATAATAATTTGTGAATAAAAGTTATTACCGAGAGCTTATTTTTGTGTTATTCGTTTTTGAATATCTCCTAATTATTATTAATTTGCGTTCAAACCTTTCCTTCCTGCAATCCAAATTAAAATATTTGTCTTTTTTGACTATAAGAAATTAAACCTTAGCCTTTCCTAAAATTTCATGTCTGTTAAAAGTGTTTATGATCTGAGAACTAATCCCCCGAACATGATGACCAGTTTTTTACGCTTCCCGATTATGGAAGTTGATTCTTCTCAATTAGCAAATATGTGGTGCAGACGGCATCTTCATTGTAAAAGTTTAATTTTTTAGTATGGCAAAAGCAGTTAAAAGTGCGAGAAGAGGAAGACCTCCTCTTTCGAAATCAGCCGCAGGAAAGTCGGCCAACCCGGTTGGCAGACCGGCTAAGAAGTCTGTAGGACGCCCGTCCACAAAGAAGTCTCCCGGAAGACCGGCTTCCAAGAATTCAGTCGGCAGACCAGCCAGCAAGGCCGGCAGACCAGCGAAGAAAGCCGTTGGAAGGCCTGCAAAAAATAGTGTAGGACGCCCCGCGAAAAAATCAGTTGGCAGGCCGGCAAAAAAATCAGTAGGCAGACCAGCAAAGAAATCTGTTGGCAGACCGGCTAAGAGTGCAGCACCAGCGAAAAAATCTGTAGGCAGACCTGCCACTAAAGGCCCGGGACGCCCTGCAGGAAAAAAGACGGCAGTTACAGCAAAAAAAGGTCCTGGCCGTCCAGCTGGAGCAGCAGGAAAAAAAAATAAACTGGGAGTAAAAAATTCGCTTGTTAATAATATTAACGCAAAGAAAGTTTCTGGAAAATCAAAATCCAGAAGCAATTCTACAGTTTCTAAAAAGTCGTATAAAAAGATGGAAAATAACTGGGGAAAATAATTTCCTTCTGTTATAATTCCATCTGTTTCTTTACGGTCTTTTAAGAGGTAAAATTATACGTGACCTGATTTGGCCGTAGGTATTTGATGCGGCTAAATCAGGTTATTTTATCCCTTCCGAGGTTCGCAAGTTCCCCTTCGTCCAGATCGTCATTAGGCGCGGTAAGTTCCATGTCAGGATCTTTAGCAATATCTGATTCAGCTTCGTCATGCGCCGCGATTATTGATTTTTTCTCCTCATCTTTAGGAATCACGCTCTTTTTCTCTGTAGGCATAAAAGACATTTTCTGTATTTGATGATAAAATTATGCCAGTACAGATCAGTCAATTGAACCAGCCTTTCACGTTAATCAAGCCGACCTTATTGTAGAGTTTTTGCTATTTGCGATAGCGGAAGTGTATTAGCCATCTGGATAATTTGGTCCCTGGTATATCCGGGAGCTCTTAACGTTACCAGGGAAGAATTGATTGGCAATTGCAATTCGAATTCGGGCTTATCGGATGATCCTGATTTTTGAATAAGTGCTTTATAGCCGGATACCTTTACCACCTTCATATCTCCTGTATTCCCCAGCAAGGGCAAAGAAAGCAGTGCATTTATACTTGTAAGCAGCGGCGTGTTGCTGATGATCTCGAGGTTTATCATTTTCGCATCCACCCCGTAATCCCTGTGAATGACCACGCCCATAAAACCGGATGTGCCGCTTACATTATCAGCCGCAGCATTCTGAGACTGATCAAGCATTTTTACGGGAAGCAGTTTTAAAACCTCTTTACCCGTGATGATGTCGAGCTCAAGCAACATTTGCTGCATTGCGAATCGTGAGTCATCTAGTTTCCCACCAGTATAAGCAGTTCGTGCATCTGTTAATTGTTTTGTGAATTCCTGCTGTGCCTGTATCGGGCTGCAGTTGACAAATACAATTATTGCAATAAGTAGTTTTTTCATTTTTAAGTAGATTGAAAGACAATTGAAAAATTATTTCTCGCCCAGTTTCTCTTTAACGGCGTCAAGATCAAGCTGGTTGGCCGCATTTATCATATCCTGTTCAGTTGCAAAATTTACTCCCTCCAATATCGCGAGAGAAGTTTGTCCCAACGGAATGCTGATTTTATAGCCGCTGCTTTTGTCATATTCGATCACCGACCGATTACCTTTCACTTTAATCTGTTTCCATTTTTGTTCGCCGTTATTTTGCTGCGCGTACCCTGAATTATTAAAGAACATATTCAGCGCCTGCATCCAGATCGCATTGTTGGCAACCGTTATCGTGAATTGTTTATCGCCTGTCTTATACTCACGATGAATGGTCAGTCCTGCCCAGCCCCAACCAGTGCTTGTAACCTGGTCTTCAATGGTATCCTTTTTCAGGTTTGCAATTGTTTCAGGAAACGACTTAAGGATGGACTGACCAATCTGCAGCTCAACGCCGAGCATGGCCTGTTGAACGGCATAGCGGGCATCGCCGTAGCTTCCTGCCTTAAAAGCAGTTTCTGCAGCGCTCAGGTTCTCGTTTACATTAGGTGGAGTGGATACCAACCCCTGCCCGCTTGTATTTGAAGGATTCGATTTGCGGGATCCGCTGCTTGTTGAGCCTGTTCCCTGTTTGTTTGAATTATTCCCCGACCCCGATCCGCCAAGAGCCTCATCAATTTTCTTGTCTGCAACTTTATCCGCTACTTGCGAAGCTTTTTGTTTTATTCTATTGAGTAAGCCCTGTGCAGGTAATTCATTGGTAATGAGCAGACTGGCTCCTATCACAAGAAGCAATTTGATCTTTGACATTATGTTGAATTTAGAAAGATTACTTGTTTGGTCTGGCGGTTCCGTGGGTCTGATAACCCGGGCACTTTTACCAAAACTTGTTTCGCAGGAGGGATTTCAACTCAAATGTAAACTCTACTACAATCAAATGCAACAAGACTGCAAGAATAAGGTGAAAGCACCGTCTGGAATTGCGTAAAACACGCATTACCTGCGGCCGGCAATAGTGCCAGGTGAAATTATTGAAAGCGAAAATCTCAAATGTATTGTTGCAAAAAGTTTCGATTATATTAGTTTTATAAAATCCCTCTCAAAGCAGGCAAGTGGTTAAAAATTGAAATCATGAAACAGAACTCAATCACCCGAAGGAATTTTCTCAAAAATACCACCATGGCCGGCACCGGATTTTTTATTGTGCCGCGTCATGTACTCGGAAGAGGCTTTACAGCTCCAAGTGATAAGCTCAATATTGCCGGGATCGGTGCCGGTGGAAAGGCTGAAGTGAATCTTCCCTATGCCTGGAATAAGGGTGCAGAAAATATTGTAACCCTGTGTGATGTGGATGACAGAAGTTCCGCCAAAGCGAGAGCACGCTGGCCCTCGGCCACCTATTATAGAGATTACAGGGAAATGCTGGATAAAGAAAACAAGAATATAGACGCGGTGATCGTAACCACCCCGGATCATATGCATACACCCATCGCACTTTCAGCTATGCAACTGGGCAAACATGTGTACGTGGAAAAGCCTCTTACACATGATATTGCCGAGGCCAGGTTACTGACTGAAGCGGCGAAAAGATACAAGGTGGTAACCCAAATGGGCAACCAGGGAAGCAGCGGCGACGATATTCGTAAAGTAGAGACCTGGATCCAGGGAGGCGTGATCGGAGATGTGCATACTGTTCACGTATGGACTAACCGCCCGGTATGGCCGCAAGGCATCCCCACGCCTAAAGGAAAATTTGATGTTCCCAAAGAGGTTGACTGGGAACTGTGGCTGGGTACCGCACCATTTCGTGACTACCATCCCGGCTATCTTCCTGCTACCTGGAGAGGATGGGTAGATTTTGGAACGGGTTCACTGGGTGATATGGGTTGCCACTTTATTGATGTGCCCTATCGTGCGCTCAAACTCGGCTATCCAATATCTGTAGAATGCAGCGTGGGGTCAGTTTATTCAGGCTATTTTCATGAAGAAGTTTATACGGACAGCTACCCGCCATCATCCAAAACGCATATCATGTTTCCGGCAAGAGGATCGATGGGGCCCTGTGAAATGATCTGGTACGATGGAGGAATAAAACCCAAACGTCCTGATGAACTGCTGCCAGATGAAAAAATGGCCAACGGGGATGGTGGTATCATCTTCGAGGGAACCAAAGGTAAAATGCTGGCAAGTATATTTGGAAAAGAAGCAACCCTGTTACCAACGTCTAAGATGAAAACAGCCAACTTGCCGGCTTCCAAGTTTCCATTCGTAAAAGATGGGTCTGAAGGCCACCAGCAACAGTGGGTTGCGGCGTGTAAAAAAGGCTTTGGAGCCTACACCAGTTCTCCATTTGCCATAGCCGGGCCTTTAACCGAAACCGTGCTGATGGGCAACCTTGCCGTGAGAAGTTATAACTACAGCGAGATGAATGCAAAAGGACAAAAGACTTATCCGGGTCGCAAGAAATTGTTATGGGACGGTGAAGCCATGAAGGTTACCAATTTTGAACCTGCCAATAATTTTGTAAAAAGAGAATACAGGGGAAATTATAAGGCAACACTGTAAAACGTTTTAGCCAAAGTGCCGGTCGATGGCTTTGCCGATTGCATCGGCCACACCTGGTTCGGCGCCTTCTTTGGGCGCTTTTTTTATTTCCCAGCATGCTACCTCGTCTTCATTGTTGCAGTGGTTAAGAACATACCAAAGTTTTCTTCCAAGATAGATATCGTAATCGGCGCCAAAGGGCTCAGGACCAAGTGGCAGATCTGTTTTCACTCTTACCATATACTGTTTATCAGCATGGGTAAATGCCAGGTCAAATATTTCATCTTTCATTTCTATACAATTTAAGGGAAAGCAATTTTTGTTTTTTCAGATAACACCACGTGTAAGAGCTTTCAATCATTTAATTTCGATATTTCAACTGATTGCTTACTTTTCGATCTGCAAAGCAAATGCCGCGAAATACTAAAAAATGCCATTATGAAATTTATTACTCTTGTATTTTTTCTCTGCCAGTTTCTCCTCTCAAATGGTCAAAACGCTTTAAATGTGATGACTTTTAATATTCGCTACAATAATAAAAGTGATAGTTTGAATGCATGGCCATACCGAAAAGATTTCGCTGCCAGCCAGGTGCTTTTTCATGAAGTGAATATTCTGGGTGTTCAGGAAGCACTGGCCGACCAGATAAAAGACCTGGAAGAGCGTATGCCCGGATACACGAGAATTGGAGGTGGACGGGAGGATGGTAAAGAAAAAGGAGAGTTCTCCGCGATATTTATTGACGCATCACGTCTTGAAATTCTTGACTCAAAGATGTTCTGGCTGGCTGAAAAAACAGATGTTCCGGGATTAAAGGGTTGGGATGCCGCTATCACCAGGATGGTTACCTGGGCGAAACTCAAGGACCGGAAAACAAAAAAAATCTTTTACATTTTCAATACTCACTTCGATCATATGGGCGCCGTAGCGCGAAGAGAAAGTGCAAAACTTGTGCTGGAGAAAATTAATGAAATCGCGGGAAAACTACCTGTAATACTGACGGGCGATTTTAATTCGAAACCCACGGATGAACCCATCAAAATATTAACCGCTGTAGATAACCCGATGCATGTTTTTGATACTAAGGCATTTTCCAAAATGCCACATTACGGCCCCACCGGTACTTTCACGGCATTTAGGGCAAAAGAAACAAGCGACGATCCTATTGATTATATATTTTTTAAAAATAAAGTTACCGTGCTGCAGCACGCAACATTGTCCCAAAGCTGGAAAGGACATTTTTCATCCGATCATTTTCCAGTATTTGCCAGGGTTATCATCGATTAATTGCTAGCGATTCGTCTTTCAACGTCTGGCAATCGGTCATCATAAATAGCCTTCGGAAGTGCAGTCTTTCTGCCGAAAGACTAACACAGAAACCTGATCGCATTTAATAACAGACATATTACAGTGAGCATTAAACCGGAATTATGAATGCATCGTCAAATATTTTTATCAGGAACCAGGCAAGTTTTTATCCTATGTTAAATTTTACTGTCGGAAAAGACAAACTGGCGGCAGTTGATTTGTCAGGATCGGCGACAGATCTTTATCCTTCAATAATTGAAGACACAGCGCTATTTGCTGCTTACATCCACAAGAAAACAAAGGGTGCAAAATTTGGTTTAGGTGGTTATGCCGAATATCGGGAAGTATATAGCAGGAGCAGCGTTTTCGATGCAGAGATTACCGGGGGCGAGCCAAGGCGCTTACATCTTGGAACGGATATCTGGGGAACAATGGGTACACCTGTTTTTGCTCCCATCGGAGGTATGATCCATGGCTTTGGTTTCAATGATAATTTTGGAGATTACGGCGCAACGCTGATTTTACAGCACCAGCTCGAAGGATTTGGATTTTATACGTTGTACGGTCATATAAGCCTGGCAGATATCAATCATATTCAGGAGGGCGAATACGTGATCCGGGGACAGGAGATTGCGCACTTCGGCAATTCCGATGAGAATGGTCATTGGCCACCTCATTTACATTTCCAGGTAATCTTCGATATCGGGATGAACAGGTCTGATTACCCGGGTGTTTGCCGTTACAGTGACAGAGAGAAATATCTTTCCAATTGTCCTGACCCTGATTTAATTCTACAACTAAACCAGTATCTCTGAGTTGAACTTCAGCCCAGAAATTCTTTTACCATTGATTCCCATTCTTCATCCATGGTAACTTTTGGAAACGGAAGTCCAGCCTGGTTATACCAATAGCGGGCATTCCCGTTATCACCTTCTCTTCTGTGCAGATAAGCATGCAACCTCGAGCCAACCTCATTGTGAATTTCCTGAGCGATGTCATGCGATTGTTTCCACTGGCCTTTCTTTTCAAACCATAATACCTTGAGATAATCCCTGGCAGAAGCCGGTGGCATTGTGTCAAGGAGGCTGTTGATAAATTCAGTGTACGTCATTAATCTATTTATTTACTTTAGCCTCTGCTAGAAAAGCATCGCTCCTGGCCGTTCATGCGGCTTCTTTCCCAGGTGCTCATATGCTTTCGCGGTGACTTCACGCCCTCTGGGGGTTCTCATAATAAATCCTTCCTGAATCAGAAACGGCTCGTAAACCTCCTCGAGGGTGCCTGTTTCCTCGCCAACGGCGGTGGCGATAGTAGTGATGCCAACAGGACCGCCTTTGAACTTGTCTATAATGGTTTGAAGAATTCGATTGTCCATCTCATCGAGTCCATGCTCATCTACATTCAGGGCCTTTAAAGCATGCTGGGTAATAGCAATATCAATTACACCGTTACCCAGCACCTGGGCGAAATCACGCACACGGCGCAGCAGTCCGTTGGCGATGCGTGGAGTTCCACGGCTTCTTCTCGATATTTCGTGGGAAGCGTCTGAAGTGATTTTTGTTTCGAGGATGGTGGAAGCCCTTAGGATGATCTTTTGCAAGGTAGCCGCGTCATAATATTGCAGTCGCGATTTAATTCCGAATCTTGAAAGAAGGGGAGCGGTAAGTAAGCCGCTTCGGGTAGTAGCCCCAATAAGGGTAAACGGATTAACATTGATCTGGATGCTGCGCGCATTGGGACCCGAATCGATCATGATATCGATGCGATAGTCCTCCATTGCAGCGTAAAGATATTCCTCTACCACATTACTAAGCCGGTGGATCTCGTCGATAAATAATACATCGTGAGGTTCGAGATTGGTCAGCAGGCCGGCCAGATCGCCGGGCTTCTCGATCACCGGGCCGGAAGTTTCTTTAATATTGACCCCCAGTTCATTGGCTACGATCCTCGAAAGAGTTGTTTTGCCAAGTCCCGGGGGGCCATGAAAAAGAATATGGTCAAGCGCCTCACCTCTCAGTTTGGCCGCCTTGATGAAAATCTTGAGATTATCGATTATTTGTGTCTGCCCGGAAAATTCTTCAATGACGGAAGGACGGATATTATTCTCAAACTCCTTCTCAGCGGGCGTAAGACCCTCCTTTTCGCTATTGAGATTCGGATTTGACATCGCGTAAATGTAAGGAATCCCTTACTAACTTATCACCAGCCTGAAGCCGTTGCCGTGAATGTTGACAATCTCTATGCTTGGATCGGCTCTCAGGTATTTTCTCAGTTTGGCGATGTACACATCCATACTGCGACCATTAAAATACGTATCACTGCCCCAGATCTTTTTCAATGCCTGTTCGCGGGGAAGCAGATCATTTTTATGTTCCGATAACATCTTCAACAATTCGTTTTCTTTCGGAGACAGCGTCTGCGTTTGACCTTCAAAAGTCAATTCTCTCAACTTTGGATTGAAATGAAATTTATTGAGATCGAATTCCTGGTTTGTGCTTTCCCTGTTCTGTTCTTCATTTCTTTTAAGAATGGCCTTTATTTTTAAAAGCAATACTTCACTGTCGAAAGGTTTTGTGATATAATCATCGGCTCCCAGTTTGTAGCCCTGGATAATATCATCCTTCATGGTTTTTGCGCTGAGAAAAAACAGGGGAATATCTGGATCTACATCGCGAATTTCTTCAGCGAGGGTGAAACCATCCATATTTGGCATCATAACATCAAGAAGACACAATTCGAATTTCTCCCGCTGAAATGCGGCAAGACCGAGCCTGCCATCCCGCTCAAGGATCACTTCATAATCATTCAACTCGAGATAATTCTTTAGAACAGAGCCAAGATTTGCATCATCTTCGCATAGTAATATTTTCCCCTTAGTGGCTTCCATCGTTAAGTAATTTTATCAAATTAAAGTTAATTCAATCACCCCTTGTCAGGTTTCCCGGATAAGATTTTGTTAAAGATAAGTAGGTAAAAAGAAGAAAGAGCATCATTTTGGCAATCATTAGATTTGTGTTTGATTAAAGCGGAAATATGACGTTGCAACTGACCCCTGACAATAAACTGAAAAAGCTGATCGTAATCGGTGACCGGGTTTTGGTGCGTCCTTCCAAAGCCGGAGAAAAAACAGACAGCGGACTATACCTGCCACCCGGAATCCAGGAGAAAGAAAAGGTTCAGCAGGGTTATGTTATCAAAACGGGACCAGGCTACGTTGTACCAATGCCCGTGGAAGACGAACCCTGGAAAAGTGAAGAAGAAAGAGTGAAATATATTCCGCTCCAGACGCACGAGGGCGACCTGGCTATTTTCTTGTTGAGCGGAGCCACAGAAGTAATTTACGAAGGTGAGAAGTACCTCATCGTTCCGCAAAGTGCTATCCTGATGCTGGTTCGCGAAGAAGATTTCCGTTAGTTTTCTGACCCAACCTATCCCTGGCTTTATTGTAAGAGCATATTATCTCCGATTTACTACCTCGTTCGCTATTCTATATTTATCTTGCCAGCATAATTTACAACCATGCCCGACAAATCCGTGTTTTCAGCCCTGGTCCAGAAGGGTTATACGTTTTCCGGTGAATCAGTAAAAATAGGTGCAGCCATGCTTGATGGTGAAACGATAACCGGGACAGACGTCATGCTGCCACTAAAAACCATGAACAGGCACGGGCTAATCGCTGGGGCAACAGGCACGGGTAAAACGAAAACCCTGCAGATGATCAGCGAGGCGCTGAGCGATGCCAGTGTTCCTGTACTGGTGATCGATATCAAAGGCGATCTAAGCGGTCTTGCCATGAGCGGTGTCTCCTCGCAGAGAATTCTCGACCGTTACCAGTTGATCGGGGGCACTTACATGCCGTCGGCATATCCCTGCGAACTGCTTACTTTGAGTGATCAGAAAGGTGTCAGGCTCAGAGCTACAGTGAGCGAATTCGGGCCGGTGCTGCTTAGTAAAATCCTGTCTCTAAACGACACCCAGGGTGGTGTTGTATCCATGATATTTAAATACTGCGACGACGCTAAACTGCCTTTGCTGGACCTGAAAGATTTCATTCGGGTATTGCAGTACGTGGGAAATGAAGGCAAGGCGGAACTGGAAAAAAGTTATGGAAAAATTTCTACCACTTCCACCGGGACCATACTTAGGAAAGTGATCGAATTGCAACAGCAAGGCGCCGATGTGTTTTTTGGCGAGAAGAGTTTTGAAGTAGAAGACCTGATGCGAATGAACGCGGACGGGCGTGGAATGATCAATATTCTTCGCGTGACCGACCTGCAGGATAAGCCGAAATTGTTCTCTACCTTTCTTTTGCAGATGCTCGCCGAGCTCTACGCCGTCTGTCCGGAAGAAGGTGATCTGGATAAGCCCAAACTAATATTCTTTATTGATGAGGCACACCTGGTTTTCCAGGAGGCGAGTAGCGCCCTGCTTCAGCAGATAGAGACCATTGTAAAACTCATCAGGTCAAAAGGGATAGGCATATTTTTCGTCACACAAAATCCTATGGATATTCCTGCGGGCGTATTGGGTCAGCTTGGTATGAAAGTGCAGCACGCACTGAGGGCCTTTACAGCGGCAGATCGTAAGGTGATCAAACAAACCGCTGAGAATTATCCCGAAACAACGTTTTATAAAACGGAGGACCTGATCACGCAAATGGGAATAGGAGAAGCGCTGATCACGCTGCTGAATGAAAAAGGCGTCCCTACACCACTTGTTCACACCATGCTTTGCACGCCAAAAAGCCGTATGGATATTTTGACCGACACCGAATTAAACGCCATTGTGGCCTCCTCCAGACTGGTGCCGAAATACAATGCGGTCATTGATAGCCAGAGTGCCTACGAAATGCTTAATGCTAAACTTGCTGAAGCCGCGGAATCCGCAGCACCGGTGAGTACAACTCCCTCCGGACGGGCACCCAAAGTAGAGAAATCGACGCTGGAGAAAGTACTTGACAATTCTGTATTTCGACAGGTGGGAAGAACAGCAGCAGGCATCATCACGCGAAGCCTCCTGGGTGCTCTTGGACTGGGTGGTCGAAGCAGAAAATCCTAGCTTTTTTTTACCAGCATTCCGTCGACGTTAATTTCGATGAGCTGTTCAGCAGTTAGAAAGTCTATCACTGTAGCAGCAGATGTTTTGCTATACCGGTCAAGTCTTTCCATCAGGGTCTTTGGATGAACAGGGTTGTTCAGTTCAAAGAGAATTTTCGTTTCCAGTTCGGTAAATTCGGTGCGACTGATTCCTGTGCGTTTCCTTTTCAGGCAGTTATCACAAATTCCACAGGCCTTTAATTCAAGATCGCCAAAATAGTTGCCAATCACTTTGCTCCTGCATTCTACCGATCTGCTATAAAGAATAAAATCTTTAAGCCTCGCGAAGTATAACTTTTTCCTTTCTGCATATTTTTTCTGATCAATAAACAGGTCTTCTTTTTTCACACGGTCCTGCATGAAATAAACTTGAGGGTTATCTTTCTGAGGATAATATTTCAGAATTCCGTATGACTGAATCGTTTTTAATTGATCAGCGAGTATTTCAGGGCTTGACCGAAGTTGCGAAGCAAGGGATTTTTCAAAAATAAAAACCGCCTGGTCGAAGATTCCTTCATAGGATCTGAGTAAAGTTTTTATAAGATTTTCATGTTTGGGATGTTCTTTTTCAAAAACATACAGGGTATCCTTATTGCAAATAAATTCAATTTTTGATGGGATGAACACCTGTTCGTTAAACGATAAAATTCCTTCCTGCTGGAGTACCTTCAGGGTATTCATGACCATATAAACGGGGAAGGGGAATTTCGAGACAAAAACATTTAATTCAAAATCGTAATAATTTCCGCCGCCACTTCCATTGGGAAGCTGTAAATGATTTATCAGTGCCTGGTAAACATTTTTAATTTCTTCGATCCGCGGAAATCTTTGCTCTGCCTGCACTTCAAGCTCATCAAAATCTTTTTGCTGGTAGAGAAGTACGGCATAGCTTTTTTTCCCGTCCCGGCCGGCGCGTCCCGATTCCTGGTAATAATTTTCGAGACAGTCCGGTGCGTCAACATGCACAACGGCACGAACGGCTGATTTGTCGATACCCATTCCAAATGCATTGGTGCAAACCATGCATGCCGTTTTATCATTAATCCAGGCATCCTGCTTTGTCGATCTTTCTTCCGAAGAAAGTCCGGCGTGATAATAGTCGGCGTTTATGCGATAGGAATTTAATTGTTCTGCAATTTCCCTGGTGCGCTTCCTGCTTTTACAATACACGATACTGCTGCCGGGAACTTTTTTTAATATTTCCACCAGTCTCAAAATTTTCGACTCCACGGGAAATACAGAATACGAAAGTGCCGGTCGTTCAAAAGACTGGCGAATAATATTTTCCTTTTTGAACAAGAGTCGTTCGCAGATATCTTTCTGCACGATGGCAGTTGCGGAGGCTGTAAGGGCGATAACCGGTACACCCGGAAGTTGTTCCCTCAGTGCAGAGATCCTTAGGTATGAGGGTCTGAAATCGTAACCCCATTGCGAAATGCAGTGTGCCTCATCTACTGCAATGATACGAATATCGAGGGCAGGCAGAAATTCAAGGAAAAGAGAGGTTTCCAGTCTTTCCGGCGAAACATATAAAAATCGGCAATTGGCTGCCGTGGCCAGCTTCATTGTATTGATCAGATCCCGTCTGCTCATGCCCGATACAATGGCGAAAGCGGTTATGCCTTTTTTTCGAAGTGCGCCTACCTGGTCCTTCATCAAAGCGATCAATGGACTGATCACCAGGCACAGTCCTTCCATTGCCATTGCGGGAACCTGGAAACAGATGGATTTACCTCCACCTGTTGGCATTAAAGCAAGGGTATCATTACCCTCCATTACGGATTGGATTACCGACTCCTGTAGTGGCCGGAAATTATTGTATCCCCAATATTCCCTAAGTATGGAACGCAGATCTGGCAACCTTAAAAAATTATTTTTCTACATTTTTATAATACAGCCTGATGGAATTTATCGCAAGCACAACATCGCTTAATCCCATCACCAGAGCTGCTATCGCCGGGGTAAGGTAACCAAGCGCCGCAACAGGGATGGCGACAACGTTATACGCAAAGGCCCAGAACAGATTTTGCCGGATGGTAATAAATGTATGGCGGCCAAGGCCCAACGCCAACGGTAAATTTTTTAATGAATTATTCATCAGCACAACATCTGCGGTTTGCATGGCAATCTGTGATGAATCGCTGAGTGATATCCCTATCGTCGCTTTTGCCAGCGCCGGGGCGTCATTTATTCCATCACCGACCATCGCGGTGGGAGTGCCTGCGGAAAGTGCCGCTACTTTTTCCAGTTTTTGTTGAGGTGTCTGTTCGGCATAAACTTCGTCGATCCCCAGATTTCGTGCGACAGAATTACAATTGGCAAGGCGGTCTCCGCTTAGCAATATTGTTTTGATGTTTTTATTCCTCAGGTACCGGATCAATCTGCCGGATTCGGGACGGATAGTATCTTCCAGATCAATCCATCCTGTTAATACGCCATTTCTTACCAGATAAATGCTGTGGTTATTTTCTGCAGTTAATTTTTCTGCAACGGAATAAGATCCTGCTATCAGGATGTCGCCTTCTTTCGTTTCAGCCCTCATGCCCAGGCCTTTGATCTCCTCGATTTTTTGAAATCTCTCAGGGCTTGTGGATTTCCATTCGCTGGTAATTACTTTAGCTACCGGGTGATTGGAAAATTTTTCCATAGAATACAAAAGCGACTTAAAAGTATTGTCATCTGTTGAAAATGACTTGTATCCGCTGATTCTGAATTTACCTGTTGTAAGCGTTCCTGTTTTGTCAAAAATTACCTGCTTGATTCCTGAAAAATTCTCGAGACTTTTTGCATTTCTAAACAGCACCCCATTTCTCGCGGCTCTCCCTAAACCCACGGCTATCGCTGCTGGTGTGGCAAGCCCCATTGCGCAGGGACAGGCGATAACAAGTACAGCAATACTTCGCATCATCGCTACCGTTAGTTCAAGAACATAGTAGTTTGCCAAAAAAGTGATCATAGCGATCCCTAATACCACGGGCACAAAAACGGCGCTGATCTTATCTGCAACAAGTTGTAAAGGGGGTTTATCCGACTGCGCTTTTTTTACCAGGTTGATGATATTTGACAAAATAGATTCACCTGCCGCGGTGGTTACCTGTGCACGGAGATTTCCGTCGGCTACCAGGCTGCCTCCTATGAGCAGATCCCGGGCTGTTTTATGAAGCGGCAAACTTTCACCCGTTATGATTGATTCATCGATTTCCGCATCGCCCCAGAGTATCTTGCAATCGGCAGGAACTTGTTCACCTGATTTTATCAGGATAAGGTCGCCCGGCTTCAGCAGGGTATTGTCTAGAGGGAAAATAATTTCCTGGTGGTTCTCGTCAAACCCGATAATATTAGCCATCACTTTTTGAGACTTAACGAGCCCATTAAGCGCTTTTTGTGTAGAGGCTATCGTCTTCTCTTCGAGATAATTTCCTAAAAAAACCAGCGTTATGATTGTCGCTGTTGTTTCGTAAAAAATAAAGCCCTCACCCAGATTCGAGATGGTCCCGATCAGGCTATAGACAAAGGCTGCCGTGGCCCCGATAGTTATCAGTACGTTCATGTTAATACTCCGGTGCAGCAGTCCCCTCACAGCGCTGGTGCCGAAATGATACATACCCGTGAGATAAACGGGAACGCAGAGCGTTAACTGCACCCAGGGGTTCATCAGCCAGTGAACAGGCAGCCAGGCGTTAAACATATGCAGCATCAGGATAAGCGTAAACGGAAGGCAGAACAGCAGATATGCCAGGAAGGGGTTCATGCTATTTTTTCCGGTGGTGTTGGCTTTGTTGTCGGCGACCCGGTAACCAAGTCCGGCTATGCCTTTAGACAGTTTTGCTTCTTTTCCATTTTCCAGTTCGGTGTCGAAACTTGTTTCCCCGTCTAAGGGATTTACCCGCACATTTTTCAATCCTTCTTTCTCAAGATATTTTGAAATGGTGAGCGCGCAATTCGAGCAGGTTATTCCTTCTATTTTCCAATTAATGGTTTGCATGAGAGATTGATCTGATGGCTGTAATTCGCTCGCGAAGGTACAACTCTAACTACCTTCGCACCCATGGAATTGACCTTTACGCTGAAGACGATGGCCGCTGCTGCAGCTGAATTATTGGCAGAAACAGGCGAAAAAAGAGTTTTTGCGATCCACGGTGAAATGGGCGCGGGTAAAACGACATTCGTTTATGCATTATGTAAAAACCTGGGTGTAGTTGACGATGTGTCGAGCCCTACATTCCCCATCATCAACGAATATGAAACAGCCAGCGGCAAATCGATTTTTCATATCGACCTGTACAGGCTTGATGACATCAACGAGGCCCTTCAGGCGGGCGTTGGGGAGGCTATCGATTCCGGTGATACCTGTTTTGTTGAGTGGCCGGAAAGGGCGCCCGCGTTTTTTGGCGAAGACAGCATTCATTTGTATTTCACTGTGATTAATGAGACTACCCGCCTCATAAGAACTGGAGATAATAAGTATATTTGAGCAAAGGACTCATCCTTCAAATAGTGTAAGCTAAATCCCTTGTAAACCTGGTCATATGTCTCAAACCAAACCCGTGATAACCACCTCATTCAGTTACCAAACACTGGAAGAAACGCTGGATGTAAAACCACAGGGTGAAAAACTTTTTATAGGCATTCCCAAAGAGACCGCATTCCAGGAGAATCGGATCGCCCTCACACCCGATGCGGTGAGCGTACTTGTAAACAACGGCCATTCGGTAACCATCGAACACAACGCCGGTGCAGCGGCCCATTATCGTGACCTCGATTACAGCGAGGCCGGTGCAAGAATCGTCTTTGATAAAAGTGAAGTCTTCAAGTCTCCGCTCCTCGTAAAGAGTGCACCTGTAGTGGAAGAAGACCTTCCCTTTCTTCAGCATAATCAGTTGCTCGTTTCACCTATCCATCTATCGGCGATGAAGGCTGAATTCCTGGAGAAGATGATGGAGAAAAAAATCACTGCTTTTTCTTTTGAAAACCTGAAAGACGACAGCGGAACTTACCCGATCGTCAGAAGTATGAGCGAGATCGCGGGGAGTGCAGTGATGTTGATCGCTGCGCAATATTTAAGTTCGTCCAACCATGGCAAAGGAGTTCTGCTTGGTGGAATTTCTGGTATTCCTCCTACAAAGGTGATTATACTTGGGGCAGGAACGGTAGGGGAATACGCTGCCCGTGCGGCC
>JBDTEB010000174.1:0-4225 GCA_039922795.1 Chitinophagaceae bacterium | reverse complement strand
GAAAATGATCTTTCGAGGTAAGTATAATCGTATTAGATGAATCGACTTTATAGGTTGCTCTGATATTCACGCGATGGTTGTCGCCGGAGCTTACGCTTTGGCGGCTCTCCTGGTAATTGAGGAGGCTATCACCGCCAGTAAAACTGTTGCGGCTCGAAGTTTCCTGGTTGTTATTGTCAGTATGATTGTAAAAATAGCTGGCGGTCAGCTCAATTTTTTTTGCATATAAATCGGCGAAGTTGACGCCTGTAGCGGTTGTAGTATTGACGCCACTTTTAGGTCCAACGGAAAAATTAGTGGCGTTTTTGCCCGCATCGGTTTTAGGTGTCTTATTCTTTTTACCAGAAGACTGGCTGATGCCGACGATATCCTGTGAGGAAAAGTTCTGTTGATTAACATTATTGGCAAGCCCTAAAAGGGAGATCCTTTGTTTTCCACTATAATAACTCAGATTGCCACCGGCGTTATAGGTTTTACTCGTTCCATAGCCGGCTGAAACCCGGCCAAAACGACCATTTCGCATTTCTGCCTTTGTAATGATATTAATCGATTTGGAGGAGTTTCCATCGTCGAATCCCGTCATCTGGGCATTGTCCGACATCCGGTCGAAAACCTGGATCTTGTCGATGATTTCTGCTGGAAGATTTTTCAGGGCCGCTGTCGCATCGTCGCCAAAGAATTCCCGGCCATCGATAGTAACTTTCTTCACCTCTTCGCCTTGCGATTTTACGGCTCCGTCTTCGAGGCTGATACCCGGAAGTTTACGCACCAGGTCTTCTGCCGACGCATCCTGGTGAACTTTATAAGCACTGGAAGAAAACTCGAGCGTATCGTTTTTTTGCTTTACACCCTGTTTTTTTGATTTTATGGTTACCCCTGAAAGCAGGTCGGTGTTGGGCTGAAGCGTCAAAATTCCCAGGTTGACATCTGTTTTTTCGGTTTCGATTTTCAAACTCATTGTAACATAACCGACGTGACTCAGTTTCAGTACATAAGCCGAATTCTTTTTCAGCGGCAGAGAAAATTCACCTTTATTATTTGTGAGTACCTGAAAGTTGTCGCCGTTGGTTTTTTGATGCACGAGTATGGTAACACCTGCAACCGGTTGTTGCTGATCGGCAACGGTGGCATTCAGCTTTAGCTGTGCCTGAACGGTCAGTGAAAAGAACAATATAACGGCTAAACCTGGGATACGGTATTTCATGATATTTCATTAAAATGGCGCAGCCTGAGCCGCACCATCTCTTAAAACTATTCTGAGTACCGTATATTGCCGTCAGCCATTAGGGTTTCCCCCTAGATTGACTGAAATCAACTTAATTAATCCACCTGATCTTTTCTTCTGCAGACGTGGTTCTCGAGCCTTCCCCCAAAGCGGTGTCCGAATATCCCAGGTAGATCTGTCCAAGGATGATGTCTTCCTCTGCCAGCCCGAAATATTCTTTCATCGCCGGATGATGGGTTCTACCGGAAGTACTCCAAAAGGTGGAAATGCCCTCAGAAGCAGCAGCGAGAAGCAGGTTTTGAACCGCTGCAGCCGTTGCGGAAATCTCTTCGATCTCTGGAATATTGGCATTCGAACCTCGCTTCATATAGGCGATTACGAGGTGCGAGGCATGCTCTACAGTTTGAAGTTTATGATAAACAGGCTCTTTGTATTTATCCGCAGGGGTGGTTTCACGGTAAATTTCTGCATTTGCCCTGGCAAATTCGGGGATCTTGCTTTGTGGATATACGATGAAACGCCATGGTTCTGTACGGCCATGAGTCGGCGCCCAGTTAGCTAGTTCAAGCAACTTTTTAATTACTGCGTCATCAATTTGTTTTCCGGTCATCTGCGCTGGTTTTACGGAGCGTCTTTTCCTTATTATTTCTTCGAGCATGGTCTTAATAATCTGATTAAAAGGCACAAATTTAAAAGTTTAGATTTTGGCATTGGTGTTTATCTATAAAGATGCGTGGGTTTATTTCTCCAATACCTGGAACAAATGGTCGGCTGGCAAAGGGTCGGGGGGGTAGGGCACCGGATTGTGAAAATTGAGGCAATAAAAGGTTTTTAGTCGATTCTTGGTTTATCTTGCACCTCCTAAAAAAATGTGACATTTCATTATGGAATATAACAAGATCATCTCGGTTACCGGCTTAATAGGCCTTTTCGAGTTAGTTAGCAGCAAAACGGATGGTGCAATTGTAAGATCACTCGATGACAACTCGGTGAAATTTATTGCCAGCCGGCTTCACAACTTTTCACATCTTGAAAGCATTGAAGTTTACACTGTTACAGACAATGTAAATCTTGTGGATATTTTCAAGGCAATGGAAGATTCCACGGAAGCCCTTCCCGACGCAAAAGACAGTGCCGCGGTAAAAAAATACTTCGAGATTGTATTCCCGGATATGGATTTCGAAAGAGTATACAGCAGCGACACCAAAAAGATGGTTCGCTGGTACCAGGTACTGAAAGGTAAAGTTGATTTCACCCTCGGTGAAGAAAAGCCTGCTGAAGAAGAAGCGGTCGTTGAAGAAGCTCCGGTGGCGGCTCAGAAAGAAGGAAAAGACGAAAAGAAGAAAGTTACCAAGGCTCCAAAAGAAACCCCCCAATAGCAATATGGTGTTTAGCGCAGATATTAAAAAGGTAGAACGTCATTTTCTTCCTGCAGATTTTCATATCACGGATTGGAACAATCTTGAACCCTATTTCAAAGATCTGCTGGATAGAAAACTAGACTCAAGATCAGACTTGGAGAAGTGGATGAAAGATGGTAGCGAGCTTGAAGCTGTTTTGAGCGAAGATGCCTGTTGGCGCCAGATTCGGATGACTTGCGATACCGAAAACAAATCATTGGAAGAAGCCTTCACGTTCTTCGTAATGGAGATCCAGCCTTTTATTCAACCATATGCTGATAAACTGAATAAGAAGCTCATTGACTGCCGTTTCGTTTCTGAACTGGACAACGGTTTGTATTTCACCTACCTGAGGTCAGTAAAAAAAAGCATCGAGTTATTCAGAGAACAAAATATTCCGCTTCAGGCAGAACTCAGCATTCTCGCACAGCAATATGGAGTTATCTCGGGCAAGATGAGTGTCGAAATCAACGGGCAGGAATATACGTTGCAGCAGGCTGCAAAGTACCTGGAGAATCCTGATCGTTCATTACGGGAAGAGGTTTATTTCAAAATCCAGGAACGCCGGTTGAAGGACAAGGAGCAGCTTAACGAAATGTTCACGACTTTGGTGCACACGCGTCACCAGCTCGCTTTAAACGCAGGTTTTGCCAATTACCGGGATTACAAGTTTGTAGAAATGGGTCGTTTCGATTATACGAAGGAAGACTGTTTTCAATTTCACGAAGCGGTAAAAAAACATGTGCTTCCACTCTTGAAAGTTATTTATGATAATAAAAGGAACAAGCTTGGCCTTGATTCTTTAAGGCCCTGGGATACTGAAGCAGAACCGGATGGTGTTAAGCCTTTAACCCCCTTTACAACAGTGGACGAACTGCTTGAAAAAACGGTCGACTGTTTTACAGCGCTGCGTCCTTTCTTCGGTGAATGCCTGGTAAAGATGAAAGAGCTCAAACACCTCGACCTGGAAAGCAGGAAGGGCAAGGCTCCTGGCGGTTATAACTGTCCGCTGGCTGAAAGTGGCGCGCCTTTTATTTTTATGAACGCAGCCGGCCAGATGCATGATGTAACCACCATGGTTCACGAAGGCGGTCATGCAGTGCATTCCTTTCTTGCGCACCCTCTTGAACTTTCTGCTTTTAAAGAATATCCCATGGAGATCGCTGAAGTTGCCAGTATGGCGATGGAGCTTTTCACCATGGATAACTGGAACAACTTCTTTCCAGATGAATCAGAATTGAAACGTGCCAAAGAACATCAGCTGGAAAGGGTCATCACTATCTTTCCCTGGATAGCCACCATCGACAAATTTCAGCACTGGATCTATGAAAACCCGATGCACAGCCTCGAGGAGAGAGAAAATGAATGGATGGCAATTCTAAATGAATTTTCAACTGAAGCCATCGACTGGTCAGGCCTTGACGGCTACCGGCGATACAGCTGGCAACGACAGCTCCATCTTTTTGAAGTGCCTTTCTACTACATCGAATATGGAATTGCCCAGCTAGGTGCAATCGGAATGTGGAAACAGTTTAAAGAAAATAAGGAACAGGCGCTTGATAATTACGTAGCTGCATTGAGCCTTGGCGGTACAAAAACA